>JBHJNC010000067.1:0-3473 GCA_048497675.1 Gimesia maris | reverse complement strand
CCTTGAGTGCTTTGGGCCCGAATTCTTCTGCTTTGGTTGTGCCGTATAATTCATTGAGCGGCCGCATGACAGAATGGTAACAGTCTCAACTTCGGAGTGCACTTGACCTTTTCCAAGAGGTCATAGGTTCAGATGCTTGTTTTTGCTTTGATAATGAGGTTTTATGTGCTTCAACGGTCGTTTCCCTTTCTAAAAAGCGGTAGTACAACCGCTTTTTGATACAAGGTTACGGCCGCTCTGCACCCATGCAGGTAATCGTAAGTATCGATTTCAGATAAACTTACATCAATCGGGGTGACAGGACTTGAACCTGCGACCTCTTGACCCCCAGTCAAGCGCGCTAGCCAAACTGCGCCACACCCCGGAACAGCAACAAGATTGTAGCAGATTATGGGATTTTGACAACCTTTTTTTGCGGCGATAAAATTTCACGCGTCATTTTGTGGTGTTAGGCCCATAAATAATGTCGCCCCAGGAGCCGGTGGACTGATTATTTGTCTTTGGAGCGGGCTTTATGGGCTTTAAGGCAGGCCCTGCCGAGGACGTAGTATTAGCCCCTGTTGTAATCTCCTGCCCGGGCGTTGGAGACGAAGGAATCGGTTTTATAGCCGGCTCGGATGTTGTGGGAGCTGGCTGTGCCGCGTGTCCTGCGGGTTTATAATACTGCATCGCTTCGGGCAAACGACTTTTGATGCTATTGATTCGGGTTTGGCCCGCTGGGTGTGTACTGAGAAATTCCGGGGGCTTATTGGCTCCATTGGCTTGGTCTGCCATCCGCTGCCAAAAATCAACGGCACCGTGCGGGTCGTAGCCGGCCATGGCCATAAAAATCAAACCAAGATGGTCGGCTTCGCTTTCATGCAGTCGACTATAAGGCAAAAGAACGCCGACATTGGCCGCCATGCCGTATGACCGCATAAACAGTTCCTGTGTCGCAGCGGGCTTGGACGCTACCGCTTCACTTAAGGCCATTCCGCCCATCTCAGCAACCAAGCCCTGGCTCATTCGCTCACTGCCGTGGCGGGCAATCGCATGCGCCACTTCGTGCGCCATCACAACGGCAAGACCGTTTTCGTTCTGAGTAATCGGCAAAATGCCGGTATAGACCACCACTTTTCCGCCCGGCATCGCCCAGGCATTAACCTGCTTATCATCAATCAGGTTAAATTCCCACTTGTAACCCTTGACGTTCTCGGCCATACCATTTTCACGACAATACCGCTCTACAGCATCGGCTATCCGCAACCCAACTCGCTGCACCAATGCCGTTTGGTTCGGATCCGTGCTTTTCTTGTTTTCCGACAGAAATTTCTTGTATTCCTCATCGGCCATCTGATTCATCGTCGAATCGGGAATAATATTGAATTGGGACCTGCCTGTAATCGGGACCGTATCACACGATGCACATATCACTGTCAGAATTGCACTTACAGCAACAATTAACAGCCATTGAATCTTTTGCATAATTGATCCTTTCCTATATTTTATCCATTAAATATAGACGCTGCAGGAGAGGCTTTTGTTTCTTCTGGATATTTTGACACCAATATTTCACTTATTCTATTATAGCTTCAGGAGCAGGTTCTGTTCAAGCTTTTTTAGTATAGACAATTTTGTCGTCACCGGGTGCATAGAAGTCCTTGATGCAGGCGGCTTGAATATAACCAATGCGTTCGTAGAATGCCCGCGTCGGCAGATAGCTTTCTCGTCCGGACGTTTCGACGATATAGAGCCTGCCGCCGGTATTGCGAATTTGTGCTTCGGCAAAGTCCATCAATTTACGGCCGTACCCCTTGCCTTGACAGGCAGGATCCACGCCAAGCCAGTAAATGTCATAACTGCCGACCGTACACGGCGTTGGCCCCCAGCAAACCCAGCCAACCACCTTGGCATCTATTTCCAGCACATACGATTGATAATGTCCCTTTTGTCCCTTATTGGCCGCATCCGTCAGCACTTCATCGGCAATCAGCATTTCCTCATGGCGGAAAAACTGCGTTGCTTCCAAAAATGACAGTACCGGCTGAACGTCTTTGGGCTCAGTAAACCGGATCAATTGCCCAGAATCACTTTGCTTTTTGACTTTCACGGATTTTGTTTTACCTTTATTTTTCAACTGACCTTCTCTTGCTATCGCATTATCCAGACACAATTTGATAAACGCATGATATTTCATCCCAGCCGCATCAATGGCCGCCGCAAGACCCGCCGAAGGACTGATATCGGGGTTGGCGTTGACTTCAAGGATATACGGGGTAAGTTTTTCATCCAGACGGAAATCAACACGGCAGTAATCCATGCAGCCCAACGCCATACAAGCACGCTGGGCAAGATCGCGAATTTTTTGGGCGACTTTGGCCGGGACTGGAGCCGGAATAATCCGCGGGGTATTATGAAACTCAAAACTGTTCGGATTCCACTTGGCATTGTAGCTGACAATACGGGGCTTATCCGGACTGAATGCGGAAAAATCAATCTCCGCCAGCGGCATTACCAGCGGCTGATTTTCTTTATGCAGCACCGTGATATTCAGTTCCCGCCCGTCAATATAGCGTTCGACCATCGCAGGCTGCTTATGCTGCGTATGGATGCGTTCGACAGCCTTATCCAAAGCGGCCCCGCGTGACTTAACAATACTGGCATCATCGATTCCCTCGCTGGCATCGGTAGCGGCAGGCTTGACAAAATACGGCCCGTCAAAAGCCGGTTTGGCCTTTTGCCCAATCTCTACGAGAAGCCCTTCGGCAACCGGCAGTCCTGCAGCTGCCAGAATCGCCCTGCTGTGCCATTTATCCGTCGAAAGCAGCAAGGCCGGAGTGCTGTTGCCCGTACAGGCTTTGCCGAACGCTTCGCACAACATCGGTACATTGGCGGCCTTCTGGGCACATCCATTGATGGTTTCGACAAAATTAAACACCACGGTCTCTGAGGCTTGTGCCAAAAGCCGCGTAAGCTCGCTGATAGAGCCGACAGCAGCGCTGCGATGTGCAATTTTCAAAATATTCAGCGCCGCGGCGGTCGCTTCAACCTGCTCCATCACGCCGGCTTCACTCTCAACACATCCCATCGAGGCATAATGCTCGCTCGGACGGGGATATAAAATTAAAACGCTTTGTTTGCTTTGCATCATATTTTTAGTTCGGAGTTCAAAGACAAAAAACCATTCCGGCCGTTGAAACCTATACTCCGCTTAAGACTGCTAATCATTTTTGATAATTCAGATAACCTTATTTAAATTTACCACCACATTGTTCTTTCTGTTTTAGTTCTGCCCACAGAGCCATCTGTACAATAAATTGACGTCACTACGAACTCAATTTTATACCGTTCCGCATACTTCCACTTGGAAAAAACAGGTTCAAACACCCTTGCAGCTGTTAAAGATGCTTGGTCTTTAATACTATATAATGAATCCGTATCCAGCCTTAACACCTCATCCACTATTTTTGCTGAAATCCGGGGGAATGTCCCTT
>JBHJNC010000066.1:0-4945 GCA_048497675.1 Gimesia maris | reverse complement strand
TTCAAACAATTTTTTGATCGCGGGCTGGGCATTGAGCCGTGTGGATAAATATTGCCATAACTGGAATGTCACATCGGCATCTTCCGCCGCATACTCACACGCCGCAGCGGTATCGACCCGGTCAAAGGTGGTCTGGTTTTTGCCCTTGCCAATCAGGTCGGAAATCGGTATCGGCTCATAATTCAGATAATCTCTGGCCATCGCATCCATCGAATGGCTGCCGCGGTCGGCATGCAGACAATAGGATGCGACCATCGTATCAAACGCCCCGCCGGAGGCAATAACCACCGGCATCCCGGCGTTTTCCAGCACAAGCATATCATATTTGAGATTCTGCCCGATTTTGTAGCGTTTCGGGTCGGCCAGAATCGGCGCCAGAATCGGACGAATCTTGCTTAAATCCAGTCGCGGCTGTCCCAATGGGGCTTTGACGGGAAGATAATACGCCTGCCGTTCTTTCCAGCAGAAACTCAACCCGACCAAATCCGCCCGCATCGGGTCAATTGAGGTCGTCTCGGTATCGACCGCAAACTGTGTCTGCTTTTGGAACGCCTTAAAAAACACATCAAACTTCTCCGGCGTATCAATGAGCTGATAATCGTGGTCATGCGTTTTAGCGGCGGTTGTTTCTGCCCCCAAAGCAAACAGCGTCCCCTGCCCAAAACCTGCGGCCTTCGAGGATTTTTCTTTGGGCTTTTCAGCTTTGACCTCTGAAGATTTAATATCAAGCTGGCTCAATAACCGGGTAAAACCCAATTCCCGAAAGATGGCGGCCAGCTTATCTTTATCCGGCTCGGCTAATGCAAAGGTTTTTTCATCGAGCTTGACCGGGGCATGACAGTCAATGGTGACTAATTTTTGGCTGAGCATCGCAAGCTCTTTGTTATTGCGGAGATTATCGCCCCGTTTGCCCTTGATTTCGTCAGCATGTTTATACAGTTCGTGCAGCGACCCGTATTTTTGAATCCATTCAATGGCCGTCTTCGGCCCTACATCCGGCACACCCGGGACATTATCCGCCGTATCGCCCTGCAGCGCGAGTACATCGATAAACTGCTCCGGACGAAGCTGCATCTGCTCATAAAGCGCCGCCGGGTCGGTCTTACTGCCCGTTTTGATATCGTATGTGAAAATATGCTCATTGAGCAGCTGAAGCATATCTTTGTCTTTGGAACAGATGTAAGCATCGATGCCCTTTTCCGACGCTTTATGTGCCAAGGTGCCGATCAAGTCATCCGCTTCCCAGCTATCGACCCGCAGCATCGGAATGCGCATCGCCTCTAAAATCTGTTCGATGCGGGCAATCTGGCCGGGCATATCTTCCGGCATCGGCGGGCGGTGAGCCTTATATTCCGGATAAATTTCGGCGCGAAAGCTCGGTGTTTTCGAATCCATCGCCACCACCAGCATATCCGGCTTTTCCCGCTCAATCAGCCCCAGCAGGGCCGTCGTAAATACGAAAACCGCCTTCGTTGGCTCGCCGGTCGGGCTGTTGAGCGGCCGCATCGGGGCGTAATACGCCGCATAGATGTGCGCATGCCCGTCAATAATAAATAGTCTGCGATTATCCTTAGTCATCGCGATAAACTATACCACGATTTGCAGCAAAAAAAAAGCAGTATCTCTAAACTACTGGAATACCGCCTTTTCAAAAATTGCTTATCAGTTCAGCTTTAATTGTCGGCCGCTACACAGCGATCCTCCTTTACCCCGCCCGGTCAAGCTGGGCAGGGTAAAAGAATAAAAGTTCAGCCCGTTAGAGGCCCGTTCAAACCTTATAAATCTTTCCAGATTCCCATGTCATCCCCGTTCATGGACAGCCTCTAACGGGAAAAAAGGGAACTCTCTTACCGTTTTCTTCTCGCAAGAGCCAGTCCGCCCAAGCCAAGCAATGCTAAACTGGAGGGTTCAGGGACGGAGGCTACACGAAAACCGCGATCGCGGGACTCCCGGATCGGGCTTTCCGTGTACCGTTCGGACGACGTGATGCCATCGGGGCTGGGGCTGGCGAACGTTCCGCCGCGAAGGCCGCGAAAGGCAGCGAAGTGATAAGAAGAGCCCCAATCAGCATTTTCCACCCACTCACACACATTGCCCATCATATCATAAGTGCCGTTGAGTTCTTCACTGCCGCTGCCGACATTCCAGGGGCCACCAAGATTGGTGGCAGAATTGTAAATGTAGTAGTTCCAACCGCCGTTGGAGCCGTTGCCCTGATACAAACTTTCGCCTGCCTTCGTCGCATAAGTTTGCAGGTTCGAGCCGTTCCAGTAGGCCGCCTTGACCCATTCATTCTCCGTAGGAAGGAAGTACTTGGCGTTCTTATTTCGGTAGAAATTCACTCCGTCAGTATCATCTCCGCTATACCTACCGGCACGCAGTGTGTAGTTGCTGGTGTGGATGTCGCCTATGAACTTGTACGCCGCTGGGTGGCCTGTGCTGGTGTTGAGCCAGTTGACAAATTGTGCCGCCTCGAGCCAGCTCACATTGTTGGTCGGGACACTGGAGTCGGTGAAGTAGGGATCATTGTCATACGCACCCCCCTCGCTACCCGTCACTGCACCGTAGGCGGCCTTGAACTTCGTCCATTGGTCATTGGTAATCTCGTAGGTGCCCATCCGGTAGTCTTTGGCGACTCCGGTAAAGGTACAATCCCTCCCTGCGGGAATACCGCTGGTGGGATTGGTGGCCCCGGAAATCGTCACAAAATCAATCGTAAACTGATTGGCCCCTGTACCGAATGTATCTGCTGATACAACACTTGAAATGACACACAAACACAAACCGACTGTCAAAATCTTCTCCATCTGTTCTCTCCTAAAAAAAGTTAAGTTTCACAGCTCCTGTTCCGTTTTAATCTCCAATTGAAACCCATCCTGCGTCTTATTATTGTCATACAAAACCGGATTTTAAGGCAATTCAGATAATAACGGTAGTCATTATATCAGATATACTGTATTTGTCAAGCAAAATTACCCCCCCCCAAGATCTCTATAACTACTTTACAATAAAATAGTTATAGCAGAACACATGAACCATAACAGCGAAAACCGTTGGACGGGTCTGCGATAGCCGGAAAACCGTCTCGCCGGCGTCAAGCCATCGGGTACCCTTGCGCCGCCGCACTCCTATTTGTAAAAACCGCGTGACGGGTTTTACAGGTTCCCTTAAATTTCAGGATTACCGCGAGCCGCATGCCAACTCCTCAGAATGTAAATGGCGTTGCGCCGCTGATATAATGAGTAAATAATCCGAATACCACTATTTGCAGCAAAAAGAAAGCCCATTAAAGTTGGGCAAGAATCTTTTTCAAGAGTTCGGGAGCTTTACCCTCCCGATAGGTATATTTGGGCCACTGCGTGAACACCTTGTCATTCTCCCGCCGGGGAATGATATGAAAATGAAGGTGTCCAACCACCTGTCCGGCATGAGAACCGTTGTTGCACAGGGTATTAAACGAAGGGGCATCAACCGCGGCAGTTACGGCCTTGGCAATCGGACCTAAGACCTTCGCCACTTCCGCCATCACCTCCGGCGGACACACATCAACCCGCTCGTAGTGGGCCTTGGGGATCACAATGGTATGACCGTCGCTAATCGGATTGATATCCAGAAAAGCCAGCACAGTATCATTTTCGAACACTTTATAACAGGGTATCTGCCCTGCAATAATCCTGCAAAAAATACAATCCGTTGGGTTCATCTTTTTATATCCTAAAACGGGTTATCCCGGTTTCTTCACCGAAGCACAGAACTGTCCCATTTTCATCATCGCGTCATTCAGTTTGTCCATCGAGCCGTCCAGTTTAACAAAAGAATCCACCAAATCAAGCAATTCCTCATCCGCAGGCTTTTCGCCGTAGTGGTGTTCGACATTGACAATCCCCGCATCGAGACCATGCTCCATCGCCTTGGCGACATACGCCCGGCAGATGCCGATTTTCCGCCCCGGCAGGTCACGGCAGCAGTTGCTGACGCCCAGCGAGAAATGGCAGTCTTTCATCTTCGGATCTGACTTGATCTTCTTAATCGTATTAAACGCCCGATAGGTATAACCCGGCACACCCGGCTCCATCGGCATATCAATCGCCAGCGGAAATACGGTCGAATCGAAAAAGATTTCATTCGGCTTAAAGCCGTATGTCATCGCTTTATTGAATATCTCCTGGGCCAGGCTGAACAATTCGTCAACCGAATGGGAACCGCCCGGGCCGGTGGACTTATCTTCGCTGACCAGCAAGCCGATAAAGGAAAAATCATATTGCTTTTTGAGCGGCATCATCTTGTCAGCGGTATGAATTTTTATGGAATTCAGCAGCGGCGGCTTGACCGGCTGGTCGGTGTTGTACCATTCCTTCAGACCCGCCACAAGCACATCATCATTACTGCTGTCCACGCAAACCGGAACGCCCATGCCCCAGCTGCGGACCAGCCGCACGTAATGCTTCATCATCTCCACTGCGACTTTAGGATCAGCCTCGCCAAAGGCGTCCAGATTGACCGCCAGATAACTCGCCCCGTCGGAAGCCTGCGACTCAATCAGCGCACGCAGATAATCCAACTGAGGGCTGGGCTTATCGTAAGCATCCGGCCCAAGCTCATGCAGTTCCTTTAATATCGCACCTGTCTTGGGTATCGAAGCATGTATCGCTTCGCCAATTTCAATCAGCGGACGTTTCATCGTGTGGTCCTTTCCAAATAAATAATTGACAATCGAACTGGTATGCTCCAGCCTCGGAATGCGGGGGCGGTTCGAAGTCTGACGCAGCAGTTGACGCCCGCCAACCTGTGCCGCAGCCGAATTATAGACTTTTTCACCGACACAGAGCCTGTCGAGATTATTACCGCAGTAGCCCGTTACCGTCGCATCACCACAGGGTACATTGTCAAGCCCTTTTTCGCAATCCCCAATTGTACAATATCCGAAATTTTCCGGCAAATAGCA
>JBHJNC010000065.1:0-5564 GCA_048497675.1 Gimesia maris | reverse complement strand
TAGATAGGATATCGGTTATGGCCGAAACACAGACAGAACAAAAAGAAGCGGCAGCGGGACAAACTCAGGTTCAAAATGTTGAATTTGAGTCTGTGGCCTCGACCCAGCCGTCGGGTCCGGAAAATCTGGATTTGCTCCTGGAAATTGGAATGCCCGTAACTGTTACCCTCGGTAAAGCACGCGTTCCTCTCCGAAAGCTGCTGCAGTTGGGACCCGGGGCGGTTTTGAATCTGGACAAAAGCGTCGGCCAGCCCGCGGAATTGTACGTGCAGGATATTCCGTTTGCCACCGGCGATATCGTGGTGATTGACGATAACTTTGCGGTGCGTATTCGAGAGCTGCTCGGAACTGAAGATCAAAAACAGGCTTTGGCCTCAAAGTAAATAAAACAACAGGATAGACAATGCCTGCAAGTCAACCGGCAAAAAACTCATTGAATGGATTGGTCGCCAACATCGCGACAAACAGTAATTTTCTGTTTGCGGCGATGCTGGTTTCGATTTTGGCGACCTTGCTGATACCGTTGCCGACGTTTATGCTCGATATCGGCCTTGCGTGCAGTATTTCACTGGCCGTGGCAGTGCTGATTATCGTGTTGTCCAGCAGTGAACCGCTGGAGCTGTCAACCTTTCCGTCTCTGCTCCTGATGACGACGCTGTTCCGGCTGTCGCTGAACGTGGCCTCAACACGCTTGATTTTGATGCAGGGCGACGCCGGTTCGATTATCGAAACATTCGGCAACTTTGTCGCCGGCGGCAATCTGATTGTCGGTCTGGTGATGTTCCTGATTCTGGTTATTATTCAGTTTGTGGTCATTACCAAAGGTGCCGGCCGTATCAGTGAAGTCAGCGCCCGTTTTGTGCTGGATGCGATGCCGGGCAAACAGATGGCCATTGATGCCGATCTGAATGCGGGCATCATCACCGACAAAGAAGCCAAAGCCCGCCGTGATGCGATTGTCAAGGAAAGCGAATTTTACGGGGCGATGGATGGTGCCAGCAAGTTCATTTCCGGAGATGCCAAGGCCGGCCTGGTCATCACCGCCGTCAATCTGATTGGCGGTATTCTGCTGGGCTGGACTCGCGGTATGGATATCGCTGTGGCACTCAAGCATTATGCAATCCTGTCCATCGGTGACGGCCTTGTCAGCCAGATCCCCTCGATTATTATTGCCATCAGCAGCGGTTTCCTCGTCAGCAAAATCCGGTCGGAAAACACCGTCAGCGTCGATATGACCCGCCAGTTGATCCGCAATACGCAGCCGATGATGATTACCGCGGTGATTGTCGCGACGTTTGCCCTCGTTCCGGGGCTTCCGAAGCTGCCGTTTCTTGCCCTTGCGGTAGTCTTTGGTTTTCTGGCGGCCTCACTTCGAAAGGATGCCAAAACCGAGGCTGCACAGACGCCCGAAGCCGCCCCCGAAGCGACCGCCGATGATGGTACGCCGCCCGAAGAAATGCTGCAGGCTGATGTGTTATCAATTTTGGTGGGTGTCAGGCTGATTAATCTGGTTGATCCACGACGCAAAAGCGGAGTGTTTGAACGCATTGGCGCATTACGAAAGAAAATTGCTCAAAAATACGGTTTTATTATGCCGCTGGTACGCCTTCGGGACAATTTGAATTTGGAACCGACTGCCTACGAAATCCGGCTCTACGACCATGTCATTGCCTCCGGACGAATTGAGCCGGATAAATTCCTGGCGATGGATGCCGGCGGTGTACAGACCCCTGTCAAAGGAACTCCCACCAAAGAGCCCGTCTATGGTCTGCCGGCGATATGGGTTGGCCAGGCCGAAAAAGAAGCCGCCGAAGTCAATGGGTATACGGTTATTGATCCGGAATCCGTACTGATTACGCATCTGTCGGAGACGATTTCACGCTATGCCCATGAATTCCTGACCCGTGAAGATGTTCAGCAGCTCTTGGAGCGTCTCCGCAAAACACAGCCTTCGCTGGTTGGAGAAGTTGTACCGGAAGTGATTAATGTTGGGCTGCTCCAGCGAGTGCTTCAAAATCTGCTCAAAGAAAATATTCCCATTCGCGATCTGCCCCTGATTCTGGAGGCAATGGGCGAACATGGCGGCAAAACCAAGAGTGCCCTGATTTTAACCGAATTTGCCCGCAAATCGCTCAGCCGCAGTATCACTGAACAGTTTTCCGGCATTGGCGGTCTGCAGGTCATTACGCTCGATCCGGCCCTGGAGCATTATCTGCTGGGCCGAGTCAGTCAAACCGCGGACGCTATTTCTTTCTCCATTGGTCCGGATACCGCCTCGCAAATGACGCAGAACATCGCGGCCGCGTGGCGTAATGCGATGGAAAAAGGACTTGAAGGTGTTGTCGTCCTGTGTGATTCGCGCATTCGTGCGGCGATGTTTGGCCTGTTAAGCCGCTCGATTCGCAGGCTCCCGGTCATTGCGTATGATGAAGTTGTTCCCGGTACAACCGTGGATGTCTTGGAATCGGTTTCGGCTCAAATTCCGGAAACTGAAAATACTGGTTCACTGGCTGCAGTTTAAAGGCTTTAGGATATGGATAAAACAATCGGAAGATATGCTAAAATCGGGGCCATACTCGTCTTTTTTGCGATGGGTGTAGCCGGCTGGTTGTGCAAGAATGACCCGGGAGTGTGTGCTTTCAGGGCATTTATCGGAGCGATTGTGATGTACACGGTAGTCAGAATCGCCGGTACGATGTTTGCTCATATTATCATTGATGCGGCGGTTCAGGATGAACTTAAAAAAAGTAATACCGGAGAACAGCAGTCGTGACGTTGCGGGCTGACGATTATTACCAAAACACTGTAGATATGGCCCAGCCGGTCGAGGTCATACCTCAAGACCGGTTGGCGGCAACTCCGGCGGCGTTGGCGACCGAATTTCTGGACTTGACCCCCTCGCTGGGCCAGGCCGCCCGCGCCTACAATTCCCATAATCAAAAACAGCGCGAAGATGAGCTGATTGTCAAATACCTGCCGCTCGTTCACAAAATCGTCAATAAAATCGTCACCTATCTCCAGCCGCCCTTATCAAAAGATGATATGGTTTCCGCCGGAACGATCGGATTGGTCAAGGCGGCCAGAGATTTTGACTCATCCAAGGACGCCGAATTCAAAACCTACGCCTATATCCGAATTCGCGGGGCGGTTATCGATGAATTGCGAAACTGGTCGTTTGCTCCAACCAGTATTAAGCGTCAGTTTGACGAGGCTCAGGATATCTCAAGTCAAATCCTCGAAGAAACAGGGGAACTGCCTGAAGATTCCGCAATCGCCGAGCGGCTTGGGATAAGCACCGAAAAAATGTACCGCATCTTTGAGACGGCACGTGCCCGGCATTTCCTCTCGATTCACGGTTCAGGCGAGGATGATGCCCCGATGCTTGGTAATCTGCTGGTCGCGAACGGAGAAGAGCGTCCTGGAGCGGCGATGGAACGCGAAGAGCTGATCGCCAGGCTCACAGAGGCGATTTTGAAATTGCCCGAAAAACACCGTCGGATTGTCGTGATGTATTATCAAAAGGAATTGACGATGAAGCAGATTGCTGAAACGCTCGAAATCACCGAATCGCGGGTCAGTCAGCTTCATGCGGCGGCGTTGTTTAAGCTGTCCGTACAATTGCGGGATGAGTAGCGTACAAAGAAAGTCGCAAGATGGATATGGAACGAAAAATAGACTTGCCGCCAATGGAACATGTTGAGCAGCTTGCTTCCATCGGCCAGCAGACGCAGGAACAAAAAAAACAGCAGCAGAACAAAAAAAAGACGCGAATAAAATTAAGCGATGTCCCTGAAAAAGATGAACAAATCCGTCGTATGGAAAAAGAGGGGCACATCGATTATTGTGCATAAGATAGAAAAAGTTATGATCCCTAATCGGCAGCAGGATGACTATGTATAAAACAATAGGTGTGATAAAAAAACAGCAGGCCCATATCTGCGGAACCGTTCGACTTGGTGCTGGAGCACAGAATGCCCCTGTCAGGCCTGCGACTCCTTCACGAGCGGTTCCGCAGGGGGCTATTCAGGCGCGGTTGATTGACAGCAATGAAGAATATGCCTTAATCGAGGTAAGTTGCTCGTGCGGCGGCAAAACCCAGATACAATGCCGTTATGCTCCTGAACCGGCAACAGCGTAATCTGTTTTGTGATGAAATGATTAATAAGGGAAAAACAATATGCATAAATTGATTGTGGTATGCTTGATGATGGCGGTTGTGCTGGCAGGGTGTCAGTCATTCAGTGAAACGGTTATTCCTGTGGCTCCTCAGGCCCCGCAACCCGTTGCCGCAGCCGCCGAGCCTCAGCCTTCTCAAAGCACCGAGTCGCTGCAACGGCGTTTCAGCGAAAATCCCGCCGATAAAATGGATGCGATGCAGTCAATTGCAAACTGGTCCCAGCGGTATGATGATTTGTCGCAAAAAACAGAACAGCTGCGTGAAGCCAATTCCAGGCTGACTCTGGATAATGCCAAACTCCAGCAGGAAGTCGAAAAGCTCAAAACCGAGCTTGCCCAGGCGCGTAAGGATATCGAACAGGCAAATTCGCTGCTGCAGGAAGCACATCTGGAATTGAGCAAATGGAAGGCAGATGTACTCGGATTTCGGGATGAAATCAGACAGGCCCAATCTGCCCAGCTGTCGGCGTTAACCAAGATTCTGCGTATTCTTGGAGCCGAAACCCCCAGCCAGTCCGGGACCGCCGCTCAGGAGGTCAAGCCATGAGGCTGGCCGCATTGCTTATCTTGGGTTGCTGCGTGTTTCTGATTGGGGCTGGCTGTAACCCCATCGAGCCTAAGCCCGTTCCTCCAACCGGACATTTTTACCTCGATGAAACCGTGAATTTCGCCTCTGTAGGCAGGGTGATGGTGGCGGAATTGGAAATCCAAAACGGCACTGCAGGTTTGGAAAAGACACTGACGCAATCGCTGATCGACGGGTTGGACAAAAAGCATTTGTTTAGTGTTCGGTCGGTGTATCGTTCCGATCCTCAGTGGGTCAGCCTGAATATGGATCAGATTAAAACATTCACGCCACAGGATATGGCCAATGTCACAAAGCAGCTCAAAGTCGATGCGATGATTTATGGAACGATTACACGTTATCGGTCGTATCCCCAGTTATTAGTGGCCTTGAATCTGAAAATGATAGACTTGCGGGATGGCCGTTTGTTGTGGGCGTTTGATGATGTCTGGGATAGTACCGATAAAAACATCGAACTCCGCATCAAAGAGTTTTATAAAAATGAAATGCGTTCCGGCTATGAGCCGATGGATTGGCAAATTGTGCTCAACAGCCCGAATACTTTTTACAAATATGTCATATATGAAGTGGTCAGTACTTTGCCGAGCAATCAATCCAAATGATGTTTCTACCTCAAGCGATTTATTTCGGGTCCGAATAACAAAATTTCACGAAAAAAAATGATTTTCACTTTAGTTTGACCGTCTGTTTTCGACAATGAGATAGAAATAAAATGTATCTTCTACTTTGGCGAAAGACGAGGGGAAATGACCTCTATAAATCCAAATATCACTATAACGGCAGGTGTTGCGGCCTCGACGGC
>JBHJNC010000064.1:0-5032 GCA_048497675.1 Gimesia maris | reverse complement strand
GCAAGCCGGTGGTCGAGGAATTTTAGCCGCGAAAACACCATTGCACGCCTGCTAAGGTAATTCAAAAAGGTCAACATTTTGCAAATGCGAAGGTGTTGGCCTTTTTCATTTTATGAGACAACGGGCAATTGGTTCCAGCGGGTAGTAAATTTGTTTGACCATCGGTTCAAGCGAGTGCGTCAGGCGGTTTTGCCGGCCAGGCTAATGGCAAGCGGGGGTAATGCTCCCAATAGGCCTACAGACTCAAGATTCCAACCGTTCAGGAACGCTCTTTTGAGTGAACCATTGGCACAACTGGTTACTTTGAAACCATTTTCTGTAAATACCTATATATTTTGTGGGTAAACCATCCCGAAAACACTACAGATTGTTCTTGACGGAACCGGCTTGGAGGTCTATCCTATAGCCTGCCAAGAGGATATGTTGGCATTAAAGAGCTGTTTTGTCTTCTTGGTTGTGCTGGATGGCAGAGAGAATTCTTTTTAACCTGATTTTGGGGCACTGTAATGAAAATCTATTACCTTATTATTTTGGCTGTAATTGCAGGCGCATTAAGCTCTTGCGGCGCGCCCAAGCCGAAAGATACGATGGATGAAAAGATCAGTCTGGACACCCATATCGACCAACTGGCTCAATTGGCCCCATTAAATCCGATTGGGGTTAACGGGTATGGAATCACCGCCGGCCTTTGGGGAACCGGTTCGCCGGAGTGTCCTTCATCACTGCGTCCAATACTTGAAAAATACATTCGTCAGCAGGTACCGAATTCATCACAAAATACCGTTCGGGAGATTCTTGAGAGTATGGATACGGCGGTCGTTGAGATTGCCGGTCAAATACCACCAATGGCTATGGTTGGGGACAGATTCGATCTTAAAGTATCTCCCTTTGCCAAAACCCAGACCACATCGCTGGAGTCCGGACAGCTTTATACAGCCGATATGATGGAAATCAGCCGACTTAGGGCCTTTGACCAGTATTCCAAACGCATCGCTTCGGCTTCGGGGCAGATCTATACCGAAATTGACCCCGCCACCGGAAAACAGCAATATTATATCTTAGGCGGCGGTGTCTGCAGCGTTGATACCCCAATTACCCTGCTGCTGAATAAATCCAACTACTATGCGGCATCAGCCGTACGAAACCGAACTAATGACCGATTCGGCCCGGAAACCGCCAAGGCCTTGTCCCCTAAAGAAGTCCAGATTTTCATTCCGGCACGCTATCGGAGAGAGCGGCAGCGGTTTTTAAATATGATTTTGTCGCTGTATCTGTCCGAAGATGAAACGCTTCGAGCCAAACGCATCGATGAACTGTGCCAGCAGCTTGAACAATTGCAGGATGCGGAAAAAGCGGAAATTGCACTGGAGGCTATCGGCCGGCCGGCCGTACCGAAATTGTACACCTTGATTGAAGATAATAAACCGGAGGAGACACGTTTTCGGGCGGCTCGATGCCTATTGAATGTCGGTGAGCCGCGTGCCGTACAGGCGCTCAGCATCATCACTGAAGCGACGAACTCGCCTTTCCGCATTCAGGCCATTCAGGCTCTTGCCTCCGGGAAAGTAAAAGATGTCGAGCCCATCCTGATCCGGCTGGTTGACGATCCGAATTTTGAGGTACGGATGGCTGCTTATGAACGCTTAGTCGGGCACGACAGCGTGGTCATCAGCCGAATCCCCATAGGATCCGACTTTTTTATTGATCTGGTTCATTCAAAAGGCGAAAAAGTCATTTTTGCGTATCGCAAAGACAACGCCGGGATTGTACTGTTCGGGTCGCCGATTGAAGCGGCAAAAGATATTTTTGTGGATATGAAACAGATAATGATTAATTCTCGGCCCGAGGAAAATCATGTGATGCTGTCGCGACGGCATCCAAACAAACCCAAATTGGTCGGTCCTATCCGCTGCAGCTTCCGGGTTGAAGATATTATTCGCACCCTGGCACAATCGCCTGAGGTCGATAAACGAAAAATCACCTGGCCAGGACTGGGAATTTCATATTCGGAAGTCCTTTCAGTGCTTGACTATATGTGCAAGCGGGAAATTATCCCTGCCCGATTTGTTTTAGGGCCCCTGACGGATGCGGGTGCTTTTTTAGAGAAAACCGAGCCAAAGACCGATAATATACCAGCAGAAGAAGTGAAAAAGTAAATAATTACATAGACTATATCCGGCATTATTGATTTTATGAAACTTGAAAAAATTATCATCAATGGATTTAAAAGCTTCGCGGACAAGACTGAGCTTCGGTTTGATCAGTCCATTACAGCAATTGTCGGTCCCAACGGCTGCGGCAAAAGCAATGTTGTGGATGCCTTAAAATGGGTACTGGGCAACCAAAGCCCCAAGAGCCTTCGCAGCGGCCAAATGACCGATGTGATTTTCAGCGGATGCAGCAGCCGTAAGCCGAGCAGCCTTGCGGAGGTTACACTGCATTTTTCGGATGTTCGCGGGCTTGGACTGGAACAGGATGAGCTGGAGATTTCACGCCGTCTGTTTCGCAGCGGCGAAAGCGATTATCTGATTAACGGCAAATCCTGTCGTCTAAAAGACATCAAAGAGCTATTTCTCGATACCGGCGTGGGCGTCAGCGCTTACTCGATTATCGAACAGGGACAGATTGACCAGCTTCTGAAAGCATCGACCCAGGACCGCCGGATTATTTTTGAAGAAGCGGCGGGCATCAGCAAATTCAAGTCGCACAAGAAAGAAGCTCTGCGGAAACTGGAACGCACTGAGCAGAATCTGCTGCGGCTGGCGGATATTGTCAACGAAGTCCAAAAGCAGCTTCGCAGCATCAAGCTGCAGGCCGGTAAAGCCCGCAACTATCTGGAATACAGCCAGCGGCTTAAAGAACTTCGCGTCAATTACTCGCTGGCCGAATACCATAAGATTATCACCACCCGCAGCGAAAAAGAAGAAACACTGGGCGGCTGGCAGGAGAAATTCGCCGGTGTCGCCGCCGCGGTAGCCCGCTACGACGCAACAGCCGGTCAGTTGTCCTCGGCACTGCTGGAAACGGAAAGCCATATCAGCCGCGCGGATAATACCCTGGTTGCCGCACGCAGCCGTATCGAACAGCAAACCGAACGCATCAGCTTTCTGAACGGGCGGACCAACGAGTTGGCCGAACGCAAAGTCACAGCACTAAGCCAATCGAGCAAGCTGACCGAACAGATTCGGGAACTGTCAGCCGATATGGAGCGATGCCGTATCGAACTGGAGCAGAATCAAAAAGATTTGTCGGCACGCACCGATCAGCTCGCTGAAGCCGAAGACGGACTTGCGGACATCAACACACGCTGCGCAGAGCTGCAGGCCAAGCTGGAAGACGAAAAATCGGGCATCATCGATATAGTCCGCCGGACGGCTCAACTGCACAATGAAATTCAGAGTTTAAATACCTATCGCGATAATCTGGCCGGTCAAAAGACCCGCCTTTCCGGACGTGCCAGTCAGGCTGAGCAGCAATTGGCCGAGTGGCTGACGGACAAGGCCCAATGCCAGGCAAAACTGGAAGATATCCTGTCGGTCATCTCACAGCTTCAAAGCACACTGGACGCCAAACGCAAAGAGATGGAAGCGGTCGGCGGCGAAAAAAGCGACGCATTGAAAGCCCTGGCCCACTGCAAAGAACAGCGCAGCGGAGTTAACAGCGAGCTGAATGTCCTGCGCGATATGGAATCCCGCCGTCAGGGCGTCAGCAGCGCGATTAAATCCATCCTGAAAGACCGGGACGCCAGCAAAACAGATTATGTTGAAGGAATTGTCGCGGACGTTTTAACGGCAGAGGTACAGTATGCCGCAGCGGTCGAATCCGCCCTGGAAGGCAAAACCGACGCACTGCTGGTCAACAGCACATCACGATTCCTGAACGACCAGACATTGCGGAGCAAATTGGACGGGCGATTGTCGGTAATTTGCATGGACCGCCTGGAACCCTTTGTCGATACGGCGGATTTCTCTGAATGTCCGGGGGTCATCGGCAGATTGACACAGTTTGTGCGTTTCGGCAACGGCTACGGCCCGCTGGTCTGGTCGCTGCTGGGCAAGACCATTTTGGTCGAGTCGGTCGATATCGCGATGGAACTGGCTATGCAATATGGTCCGTCATACCGCTTTGTCACGCCGGGCGGCGAGGTGCTCACCGGCGGAGCGATGCTGACGACGGGACCTGTGGGCAAGACCTCCGGGCTTATCTCACGTAAAAGCCGGATTCATCAGCTCGAAGAAGAACAGGCCGACATTCAAAAACGCATCGCGGTCCTAGAGCAGACCCTCGAACAGACCGAACACAAAAATGAGCATCTGTCCGAACTGTGCAAAGAACTCCGTACCAGCATCTACGAAGCAAATACCGAAAAAGTCGATACCGAATCGCGGATGCGGATGGTCGAGCAGAACATCAAACGGCTCAGCCAGGAACAGCCGATTCTGGTCGGGGAAATTCAAACCCTCGAAGAAGAAATCCGCAACTCGGTGCAGAAAGAGCACGACTCACGCCAGAAGCTGGAAGAACTGGAAGATATCAACGCCCAGCGGTCCGCACAGATTCAGTCGCTGCAGCAGCGGCTGGATGAAGAACGGCGGATTCTGCAAAGCCGGTCAGCGGAAGCGACGGAGCTGAAAATTCAAATCGGACGGTTCAGCGAACAGCAGAAATCCATCCGTCAGCGCAACGCGGCGCTGACCAGCCAGATTCAGCATGCACGGATGGCGATTGAGACATCGCGTACTGAGGCGGCGTCCTGCGATGAACAGATTGAGCAGACCCAGCGGAATATACTCAATACCGAGTCGAGCCTGTGTATGCTGTATGTCGAAAAAGAACAGGCACAGAAAGAAAGCCTGCGTCTGCATGAAAAGGCCAAAGAACTGTCCGAACAGCAAAAAGAAAATGAACAGTCGCTGCGAGCCGCAAGGGTTGAACAGAGCGAAGTTGAGCAGCAGATTCATCAGCTGCAATTGGATTTGAGCCAGTTGAAAGTCAAGGACGAAGACCTCTGCCTGCGCGTCAGCGAAGAACT
>JBHJNC010000063.1:0-4469 GCA_048497675.1 Gimesia maris | reverse complement strand
TATGCCAAGAAAAGCACGCATAGCGATACCGGGTATCCCGCATCATATTACCCAGCGGGGCAACAACCGTCAGGATGTCTTCTTTGTCGATGACGACCGGCGGGTGTATCTGTCTATTCTCAAAGAGCAATCCGAAAAATTCGGCCTTGAGATTCTCGGCTGGTGCCTGATGACCAACCATATTCACCTGATCGGGCGGCCGTCAGAAAAAGATTCATTAGCCAAGGCCTTAGGCCGGACGCATTTTCTCTATACCCAGTATATCAACGGCTTTCACCGCCGCAGCGGACACCTGTGGCAAAACCGCTTCTTTTCCTGTCCCTTGGGACGGGAACACTTCTGGCAGGCATTGCGGTATATCGAACAAAATCCACTGCGGGCGAAACTGGTCCGGCAGGCGTGGAAGTATCCCTGGTCGAGTGCCGCGGCACATGTGGCCCAAAAGTCTGAAAAAGGGGACAGGTACAACCTGCCTGACGGCAGAACATACCAGTCCCCCTTTTCAGACGGCAGCGAATTGCTGGATATGACTGATTGGAAGCGGATTTCCGCGCAGGTCAACTGGCGGCAGATTCTGGAAAAAGCACTGCCCAAAGACCAGGTAGAAGCCATTCGCCTTAGCACCCATACCGGCCGCCCGCTGGCCGGCGATTCATTCATCAGCAAGCTGGAAAAGGTCCTAAATCGACGGCTCCGTCCCTTACCCGTCGGCCGCCCCAGAAAACAGTAAATCCGTCGCATTTCACTTGTCCTGTCCTGCCAAAACAGATAAGCTGAAACACGGCGTGAATACTGGCCGATAAAGCTGAAATCTGGATAAACCTTAGCCGTATATATCTGCTATATATAGAATGCAATTGCGTTCATCACAAAAAAACTTTGGAACATTGGAACAATGGAACACAAAACCTTGATCTTACATCTTATCCCTTAAATCTTACATCTGTTTTGCAAAAAACCAAACAAAGCCATTTTGAATGCCGCAGATGCCTTGTTGTCAAGTTGTCTTTGAGCAAAAGAGGAATGGTCATAGAATATGCAAGAGTAGTTGAAATCGTTGTTTTTAACATTAATAATGCACAAACAGGTAGATTTTCAAAAGAAAAAGTAGCAAGATAAGAACAAAAAACACCAAGCGGCCTATATATTTTAGCGCCGATTTTCTATAAGATACCACTTGAATTTCCCTCAATATAGAGTTATGGCGGGGGTATCGTTGACTGCAGTCAGTAGTGAAGAATAAACTATCAATTTATGTAATGGAGACTATCTATATGTGTGAAGGCGGCAAATGCGGTTGTATGGGTAAAGGTCATATTGTTGATGCGGTAAAAAAAGGCAAAGTACTGGTTTCGGACGGCGCCTGGGGGACGTTCCTCCAGAAAAAAGGTTTGCAGCCCGGCGAATGCCCGGAACTGTGGTGCGTTACTCGGCCCAATGATGTGTTCGATGTGGCCAAGGCCTATATCGATGCCGGCGCCGATATGATTGAATCGGACAGCTTTGGGGGTACCAGCTACAAGCTGGAGCATTACAAATTGGCTCATCGCGTTGCGGAAATCAATGAAGCCTCTGCTAAAATTTCCCGTAAGGCCGCCGGCGATAACAAATGGGTTATTGCCTCGGTTGGTCCAACCGGCAAGATGCTGGCGATGGGCGATGTCACCGAAAAAGACCTCTACAATGCCTTCAAAGAACAGGTTGTGGCATTGGAAAAAGGCGGTGCCGATGCGGTTTGCATCGAGACGATGAGTGCCATTGATGAAGCCGAACAGGCCATCAAAGCCACCCGTGAAAATACAGGCCTGGAAGTGATTTGCACCTTTACCTTTGAAAAGACCGAGCACGGCGGATACCGCACCATGATGGGTGTTACCCCCGCTGATGCAGCGACTGCCTGCGTGAAAGCCGGTGCACATATCATTGGTGCCAATTGCGGAAACGGGATTGACCGCATGATTGAAATCGTCAAGGAAATGCGCAAAGCGGCCCCGACCACCCCGATTTTGGTGCATGCCAACGCCGGATTGCCCCAGAATATTGATGGCAAAGACGTCTTCCCTGATACCCCCGAAAAGATGGGACAAATGGTTAAAGACCTCGTCAAGGCGGGTGCCAATATCGTCGGCGGCTGCTGCGGAACCACCCCGGCACACATCAGCGCGATGAAAAAAGCTCTGTCATAACAACCGTAAATTCGAAAAAATATAATACAAAATGAAAAATTAATAATAGGAGAATAGGATGGCCGTTAAGACAAAATTTTTAGCCACAGGCATTGGTTCGATGCCATTTACCGATATTGAACATGCTATTGATGTCAGCCTGACACGGATGAAGGATGCTCCGATCTGGCCGCAGCTGCCGAAATTCGGTCTGCATGAACAGATGGAAATCCAGTATTCCGAGGGAATGCCCGCCGCGGTGATCGATGAGGCCAAGCACCGGATGTATTTTGATACCGCAGCCGACAGTTCAGAAGCGTTTGCAAACTTCTATGAAATTTATATGTCGGCGATGGAAGGCAGCCACGATTTTTCGAAGATGGCGATCAGCCCGGCTTTTTCAAAAGGTCTGTATGCCCTGGAAAATCGGCTGAAAAGCAAAAATATCAAACTGCCGTTTGTCAAGGTTCAAGTGACCGGTCCGTGCAGTTTTGCTCTGACGATTGTCGATGAAAACAAACGCGCAATCTACTACAACGACGAATTCCGCGATATGATTGTCAAGGCCATTTCGATGAAGGCCCGCTGGCAGATTCAGAAATTCAAACCCTATACCACGCAGGGTATCATCTGCTTTATCGATGAGCCGATTCTGTCAGCGTTTGGTTCATCGACCTACGTTTCGGTCAAGCGTGAAGATGTTGTTGCAATGCTCAATGAGACTATCGAAGCCGTACATCTGGACGGCGGCATCGCCGGTATTCACTGCTGCGGCAACACCGAGTGGTCCATCCTGATTGATGCCGGTGTCGATATGGTCAACTTTGATGCATTCGAATTTGGCGAGACCATCGCGATGTATGCCGATGCGGTGAAAGCCCATTTGGCCAAAGGCGGCCTGCTGGCCTGGGGCGTAGTTCCCACCTCGGCGAAGATTCGCGAACAGTCGGTCGACAGCCTGTGCGTCCAGCTTGAAAAAGTCATGGACCATCTGGCCTCCAAAGGCATTGACAAGAAGGTCATCGTCGAACAGGCGGTTGTCACCCCGTCCTGCGGTACCGGTTCGATGGATCCGGCCGACGCCGAAAAAGTCTTTGAGACCTTGGCCGGCGTATCTGCAGCGATGAAGAAAAAATACGGTTTCTAATTGACGATTTTAAACAGGATTGAATTTTGAAGCTCGCGATTTCAGGAAAAGGCGGCGTAGGAAAATCAACTCTGACTGCGGCATTGGCGATGCTGATGGCCCGCAGCGGGATGAAGGTTCTTGCTCTCGATGCTGACCCGGCGGCGAATCTGGCCGCGTCTCTCGGTATTCCTGAGAGTGTTCAAAAATCAATCGTCCCAATCTCCCAGCAGATTGCCTTGATTGAAGAGCGGATGGGCGCAAAAGTCAAGCAGTATGGGCAGATGTTCAAAATAAACCCGGAAGTGTCGGATGTTGCGGATAAATACGCAACCCGACACAACGGGGTCAATCTGCTGGTCCTGGGAGCTGTTAAGCAGGGCGGCGGCGGATGCGCCTGCCCCGAAAGCACTTTCATTCGGGCCCTGGTGACAGATCTGGTGCTGCTCAAAGATGATGCACTGATTATGGATATGGAAGCCGGAGTCGAACATCTTGGCCGGGCGACCACCAGCGGCGTGGATCGAATGATTATTGTTGTCGAGCCGGGACAGCGGTCGATTGACTGTGCCGAGCGTATTTTGAAGATGGCCGCTGAGATTGGTATTAAGCGGCTTAGTTTTGTAGGCAACAAAATCACGGGCGACGCCGATGAGCAGTTTATACGCAATGCCGTTGGTGATGCGGATTACCTGGGGTCAATTCCTTATTCCGAACAAATCCGTATGGCTGATCGTGCTGGAAAATCGGTTTTAGACAGCGTCGATATGGAATTGCAAAGCCGGTTTGAAGCGATTATGCAAAAACTGAAGACAGGAGACAAAAAATGAAAGACATTACCAGAGAAAAATATGCACGTTTGATGGATGAAGTCGAACGGATTGAAGATTTGATTACGGAACTCGAGCAGGGCCAGATTTCCGACCCGGAAGAACTCGCTCAGCTCAAAGAAGAACTTGCCGCCAAGAAGAATGAACTGGCCCGGCTGTCCGACGGCTGCGGCAAATCCCATTTGCACTGAGTCGAGGATAACGAAAATGGCTTTTAAGATTGCAATCAGCGGCAAAGGCGGCGTAGGCAAGACCAGTATCTCGGGACTGATGGTCTTGCGGCTGATTGCCCATCGGTGCAAACCCGTGCTGGCGGTGGATGCCGATCCGAATACCTCGCTGGATGCG
>JBHJNC010000062.1:0-4449 GCA_048497675.1 Gimesia maris | reverse complement strand
GTTCTTTTCGTTTTCTAACTCATTTAACAGTACAAATTTGCATCGAAACTCGTTATTTGTTATAATCAGGTTCATAAATGAGGCCCTTAAACTCTATTGGGTGGCAAAGGGTCTTTCGGGGAACGAAAATTTAACTTGGGGGTACGTGATGACGCAATCTAATTTTGAGGACAAATTAACTGAAATTTTGGGCAAAGTAGGGGATTTACCGACGCCGCAAAAGGATAAAATCCTGTTTTTGGCTCGTCGCAGTAATGAAACCTACAAAGTACTGCAGGACAAAATCACGTCGCTACAAAACTCACTGGATTACCTTAGGGTGGGTGTGAAGTATATGATTTTTGACCTTGAGGCAACCCGGCGAGAAAATGCAGAGCTGCGCAAGCAGATCGAACAGTTAAAAGGCCGCAATCAGCCAGGTCAAGAACCGGGCGAAAATCCGAATTTCGAGTAGTGTGTGGCCGCTCAAATTTTGCAGCAGACACGCTTTGTCTAAACTAGAAAATCTGCTGCAGAATTTTCTTTTTTGTTTAGTCATAACTCGATATACTTTACCTGATTTATCAATGTCGAAAGGACTAAACAATGCTAAAAGGAATCCCTAGTATATTGAGCCCGGAATTATTGAAGGTCTTGATGGAGATGGGACATGGCGATGAATTGGTTATTGCAGATGGAAACTTTCCTTCTGCTTCGATTGCTCAACGGCTGATTCGATTGGACGGTCATGGTGTTGGTGCCATTTTAGAGGCAATTCTTCAAGTTTTCCCCTTGGATCGCTACGTAAAAGAGCCTGTCGGGCTAATGCAGCTTATTCCTGGCGATAAAGTCAAAACCCCCATTTGGGATAAATATCGCAAAATTCTTAATGCCAGCGGCGAGCCTTTTAAAGAGTTTGAATATATTGAGCGATTTGCTTTTTATCAACGCGCCCAGAAAGCCTACGCAGTAATCGCCACCAGTGAATCCGCATTGTATGCTAATATTATTCTCAAAAAAGGCGTAGTCGTTAGCTGATATGTTCAAAGGGTTTCCCGGCTACTGAGAAGGGCCTGAATCGTCCAATATTGTTGAGCAGTCCTAATGCTGCGCAGTTGACCAGCAGACTCGACCCGCCATAACTGACAAATGGAAGCGTCAGCCCGGTTATGGGCATTAGCCCTAATGTCATGCTGACGTTGACAAAAACCTGAACTGCGAACATAGCGACAATTCCAACTGCGGCCAGTCGGGCAAACGGATCTGTGTTAAGCCAGGCAATTTCCACTCCGCATGCAAACAGGATTGCATATAGGAGCATCACTACTACGCCACCCCAAAAACCCCATTGGTGGGCAATCAAGGCAAAAATAAAATCATTATGTCGTTCGGGCAGGTATTCATAGTCACAGTAGGGGCCTTGTCCGGTTCCGTAACCTGTCAATCCCGCCGAAGAGACCGCCTGCTTGGAATGCAGCAGGTGATACCCTTCATTTCGTTTCCAATCACGAAGACGCTGCGGAGAGCCGACTAATATTTGGGCCAGATTAGGGTGTTCGGATGCCATCTTGAATATCTTATCGTTCTGCAGCAAAACACAGGATATTCGCATTTTTTGATAATCATGAAGCATAGTCCATAAAAGGGGACTAACCAAAACGGCCAGCCCAATAAACAGCAGCAGGTGACGAACCCGGGCTCCGCCGACAAACAGCATTGCAAACAGCATAGGCATCAGCAGCAGTGTTGTGCCCAGATCGGGCTCCAGGAGGATTAGCCCCATCGCCAATAGTGTCAGAGCGAACGGGCCGCCAAGGCCGACAAGAGTGCGATAGTTGTCGCGATATCGCATATACCACGCCAGTGCGAGAATATAACTGATTTTGCAGAACTCGGATGGCTGAATCTGAATATAATGCGTCGCCGTACCAAGACGAATCCACCGGCGTGAGCCGTTGATGTAGGGTATAAACGGCATATCAAATATCTTGTCGAGCAATAGAAGCGCCAACAGCAGCAGTACGCCCGTATAGATCCAAAAACTGTATTGCCCCCATTTTCGATAATCAATTAAATTGACCGCCCAAAATGCCATCAGGCCTCCGGCTGCGTAGACTAACTGCTTTTTCCAGTTATCTACATCTCGGCTGGGTCCTCGCTGGTTGTCGATTGCGGAGATGTTTTTGCTGGAATCCTGAGCCGAGGCCGGATTGCCGGCTACATAGATTGATTCAAGGCCGATGCCGAATAAGCATATCGCCGACAATAACATAATCAATCGCGTTACTGCGAGTCTGCCTGAAAAGATACTGAACAACTCGTGAATTATCATTTCTGTGTCATTTCTCTATTTGCTTTACCAGTTTTGGCAAATCTTGCCGCAGTGTTTCGTGAACAATCAATAACAATTTTTGTAAGGTATTTTCGTCGATTCCTACCGCAGGCATTAGTACAATCACATTGCCTAAAGGACGCATCATCGCCCCTTTTGTCCGCATCATAGCGCAAACTTTTGCGCCAATGGCATCTTTATATTCAAACGGCGTTTTGGCAGGTTTATCTTTAACTAATTCAATTCCGGCCATAAGTCCACACTGGCGGACATCGCCGACATAAGACAGGTTTTTCGCTTCTGCCAGAGCCGATGCCATCAAATCTATTTTTAATGGAAGTGTTTCAAGTATGCGGTTTTCTTCAAATAAATTCAGGCTGGCTATGCCCGCCGCACAAGCCAGGGCATTTCTGGTATAGGTATGTCCATGATAAAAAGTCTTAAAATCCTCAATTTTGCCCAGGAATGCGTCAAAGATTTTCTGCGTAGCCAAGGTAGCCGCCAATGGCAGGTAGCCGGCACTGATGCCTTTGGCAAGGCACATTAAATCCGGACAGACGCCCTCGATTTCACACGCAAACATCTTGCCTGTCCGTCCAAAACCAGTGGCTACTTCGTCGGCAATCAGCAGTACATCGTATTTGCGTGCTAATTGCTCAACACCCTTAAGATACCCTTTGGGGTGGACCAGCATGCCAGCAGCTCCCTGAACACAGGGCTCGATGATGATTCCAGCAATTTGGCCGGAATTCTGCTCAAGCAGGGTTTCCATGGCAGCAAGGCTGGCCTGACAGCATTGTTCTGCAGAGCCGTCAAATCGGTAAGGAAGTGGTGTAGGAGCAAAAAATGTTTCAAACAGCAGGGGCTTATATATACCATGAAATAGCTCCATTCCCCCGACGCTGACAGAGCCGACTGTATCGCCATGGTAGGATTCACGCAGGGCTATAAACCGTGTTCGATGTTTTTGGCCGAGATTGTGCCAGTATTGGTAGGCAATCTTCAGTGCGATTTCCACAGCCGTTGCGCCGCTGTCGGAATAAAATACTTTCGCCAGTTCTTTGGGAGCAATCTGGATAAGCCTTTGAGCCAATTCGATAGAGCACGTTTGCCCGAGCCCTAAAAGGGTACTATGGCTGATTTTGTCTAATTGCAGACGAATAGCATCGTCTATAGCTTTAACATTATGGCCGTGAACATTACACCAAAGTGAGCTAACCCCGTCGATATAACGGCGGCCTTCGGTATCGATAAGCTCAAAGCCTTCACCGCGGTCAATAATGACCGGCTGGCCGGCCAGCCAGTCTGCCATTTGTGTAAATGGATGCCAAAGATAGGTTTTGTCCAGTTCAATCAGTCGCTGCGTCGTTGGGTTCATTGAGTTTATTTTGAATAGTTATAGGTTTCAGTTCCATGGGTTCACCAAAGAATTTTTCAGTATCGCCGTATTTGTTGATAAACCTCTGTAATTCTCTGGGCGAAGCAGTCAGGACAATTGTATCCTGAGTGGTTTCATGCTTTATAATATTGGGGTCTTGCATAACAAGTTTTTCTAACGTTTCCGGATTCATTAATGAAATCAGCATATTGCCGTCTTTGCAATCCAGCTTGAGGAACAAATGTGCCCGCAGCAACCCTGCCTGGAACCAGTTTCCGACATTAAGATTCGTGTTTTTATTAGGGAGAATATCCAGGTATCGTTTTCCCTCCAGCGAGACAAGCTTGCCATCAATCTTGTTTTCAAGTCTCCCGCGTTCTTTGTCCTGCTCGACAATCACAATATTGTAGCGCTTTGCGTTTGGGTCGCCGGAAATAGTCCAGACCGCCTGGTCCTGCTGCCAGGTTCCAACAATCGCCGGGTCATAAACGACTGTATCATCAGTATAGAGTTCATGCAGGCTTGGTACGCACCCCATCAAGCAAATCAGGCCAGCCAAAATCCAACCAAGTAAATACTTGCACATAGGCATTTTCCCTTCCAAGACTATTTAGAACTATATCCATAGTGAACCATTATCTCATTTAGCTGTCTATTTTTCAATAGAATAGCGATAGCATCGTTGGCAAAAGATTGAATTGTGGATTACACATAGGAGTCATCTGTATTTCTTTTTAATTGGGTATCGCTATCTCCATCT
>JBHJNC010000061.1:0-6696 GCA_048497675.1 Gimesia maris | reverse complement strand
ATGTTCCGGCGGTTTCCACCGCCGGCTACTTTATGTCGTCCCTCCGGGACTGATGGAAAGTGAATAGTGATTAGTCGATAGTGAATAGGGGCAGGGAAAAAATTGAGACTTTCGAATGCAGAATTGAGAATTTGGGGAATGCCTGCGGCAAGGAAAGTTATACTGGATTACCGTCTGCACGGGAATGACAATTTGAATGCATGTGGCATGGAATTTTATTCCGAAGCAGGATGCTTCGGCTACACTGAGCAAATACGGACGAAATGGGCGGGTTTGAAACCCGCGCCCTACGATGTGTCGCTCTCCACATCCCCGCCTGTGCGAGGACAAGCACTTCGCGGGAATGACAAGAACAGCCTCTTAAGTCTATTTGGGTTATGGTACAGGACGAGCAAAAAGGCGGCAAGGGGAGGCTGAAACCGACTATTCGGGTCGTATTTTGTATTGTGGAATTGGGGGTTTGAGGGAGGGCGGAGAAATCAACATAAGCTATTTATTTGCATAATTTTATGAATCGGCTGGGCTGTTTTATGCCGGAGTTGGCCCGATTTTGGACCGGTGTGTTCGGTTTTTGCTTGCAAATCGACCCTTGTCGACTATACTTCTCTGTTTCGTAATAAGTTAAGAAAAAATCAACCAAGTTTTAGGAAACAGGTATGCAGTTCACTAAATGGGTACGGAAAAATCGTCAGCCAATTATGGTCGTGGTCGTTATTCTTCTGATGATTGTGTTTGTCGGCGATATCGGTCTTCGGCAAATCTTGACGAATTTCGGTCAGCGCGGAATGAAACAAGCTATCGCCACATACGGCGACGGCCAGAAGATTACCCGGATGGATCTGTCAACCGCCCTGCAGGAACTGGAAGTTCTGAAAAATCTCAGCGCCGAACAATTCCTGTTTTCCAAGCAGTCCCCGCTGGGTATGCCGGACGTGAACGCACAACTGCTCGGGTATCTGCTGTTCCGCGATACGCAGGTCGGAGCCAGACTCCGCAGCCAACTGCGTCAGTATTCGCTGAGCGGTCAGATTTCGGTCGGCGTCGATGCGATCGATTCGTTCTTTTCGCAGCAGATGGAAAACGGCGACATCTACTGGGTTCTGCTGAACGACGAAGCCCGCAAGGCCGGAATCGCCATATCCAACCAGCAATCCGCGAATTTCCTGAAAGAATTCGTCGCCCAGATTACCAATAACCGCGGCGACGCCGCATTTGCAGTTCGCCGGCTTGCGACACAAATGAATCTGTCGGAAGTGGATATCATCGCAATCTTCGGCAAGATGCTGGGCATTCTGAAATGGGCCGAATGCGTCAGCGACAACCAAAATGTTACTTTGGCGGAAATCAGCTCGATGATCGGGCGGATGTCCAGTCCGTTCGATGTCAGCTATGCGACGTTCGCGGCCAAAGACTTTGTCAAGACGGCAACGGTCAGCGACGAGCAAATCACCGCTCAGTTCAACGCCTATAAGAGCTTTGCCGCCGGCGATGTCAGCCAAGCCAATCCGTACGGATTCGGCTACCTGCTGCCCAAACGGGTACAACTGGAATACTTTGTCATCAACACCAACGATGTCAAAGGCCAGACTCAAAAGCCAACCGCAGACGAAGCGGAGGAATATTACACTCAGAATATCAGCCGGTATCGCACGGAAGAACCCAAAGAGCCGAATAATCCGGACGGTGAGAAAGTCACCAAGACCAAATCTTTTGCCGAAGTTGCCAGCGAGATTATCAAGACTCTCGAGCAGGAACGAACCGAAAAACTGACGCAGCTTATTTTCAAAGATGCGCGGGATATGATTGATGCCGAGACGATCAATCTGAACCTCGAAGCGGCATCACTGGAACAGCTCAGCAAGGCCGCCGGGGATTATCAGGCCATCGCAGCCAAGATTACCAGCAAGTACAATGTGCCGGTTCTGGTGGGCAAAACAGGCCTGCTCAGCCAGGAAGATTTCACCACCGCTCCGTGCCTTTCGGGATTGCAGATTCAGCATGCCGGGTTGTCCACTCGGCTGGCTGAGGCGGTTTTTGCGGCACGTGCCGAAGCCAACGGCGATAAGCCCAAACTGGGAGCCATCAGCCCGCGTCTGTGGGAAACGATTGGCCCGATGGAGGGGTATAACTACTCGGCCGCAAAAGGCGAAGGCAGTTATGTTTCCGTGCTTTGCCGGGTTGTGGATGTCAAGCCCGCCGGTGAACCGGAAACCGTTGATACGGTGTACAATACCGCCGGTATCGCATTTGATAAAGGCGAAGCCGACCAGCAGGTATTTGATCTGAAAAAACAGGTTAGCGAAGACGTGCAGAAACTTGCCGCGATGGACACGGCCAAAGCCCGCGCCGAAGAGTTCAAGCAGCTTGTCGCCAAGTCAAACTGGGATGCGGCGATTAAGGATTACAATGCCAAGTATGGCCCGAAGGATCCGAATAAACCCGAACCTACAGACAAGACGCTTCGTCTGGAAACGATGAACCGTCAGGTGCTGGGCGGACAAAGCGACCTGCAGAAGATGCGCCAGATTATGCAGGATGATCCATCGCGTGCCAAAATGGTACGGATGCAGCTGGTTCGCAACGACCGCAACACGATGTTCCATAATCTGCTGGGCGACAAAACGGCGACCGGCATCATCACGGAGTCGTTTGAGTTTAAACCCGATTTGTCATACTATGTGGTCAAAGAAGTTACGCTGAAGTCTGCGAACACAGAAGACTATCTGAACAGCAAAGGTTACGCGGCTATGCGGGCGGCCATGACCGACGCTTCGGCCATGGGACTGGTTCACTTGAATCCGGCCAACATTCAGAAACGGCTGAACTATGTCGCAGTCAATCGCGAATCTGTGGTCGCTCCGGGTAAAGAGGAGTCGGCAGAGGAAACCCAGGAATAAGGATTACAACCGATGGCCTTTCGTACCAAAGCCGATTATCTGTTGTGGCTGGCTGTTGTCGGGCTGGCCGGCTGGGTTATTCCCGGCGGCGGGCATTTTCTGATCCGTCAGCCCAAACGCGGTGTTATTATTCTGGTGACGGTAGGGCTTACGTTCGCACTGGGACTGTATATCGGTTCGATCGGCGTGATTGATTCGGTCGGCGGCTGGGCATGGTATATCGCTCAAATGCTGGCGACCCCGGCGGTGCGGATCCTCGATTCGATGGCACGCGGGGATGCGTATCCGACGATGGGCCGTGCATGCGATATCGGCCAGATTTATACCGCAGTAGCGGGTCTGCTGAATCTGCTGAGCATGCTTAGCGCGGTCTATATGGCGTACGCCGGACGCGGCGAACTGATTGGCCGGGAGGAAGAATGATGACGAGTATTCTTCCTGTTTTGGCGACGTTTGCCGTGCCGGAGAATATCGGCACAACCCCGGCGTCGATGCTGTGGATGCTGCCGCTGCTGGCGGCAATCGCAGTGGTTTATAAAGCCAATAAACTGCGTGTGGTATTTTCGAAAGTCCTGATCCGGGAAGTCGTGATTCTGTTTGGCGTGCTGTGCGGGTTTATGATTTTAGCTATTGTGGTGCTGAACCTGCTGGTCTGGCTGATTAACCAGTAGCTCTGAGTTTCAGAAAATAATTACAAATCGAAACCATCGTTAAATGCGTTTAACGGTGGTTTTTTTATGGCATAATCGAAGCATTTTTTCAGGGCATCGCAGCAAATCCGCTACTTGGTGTCGGGAGCGGCAAAGTCGCAGAGAATTTTGTCGGCAATCGGCAAGGCAGAGCGGGTCAGGCGAAGATGTTCATTGTGCCACTCCAGATGATTGTGAGCCAGATGTTCGGCAATCGGGCAGCGAATAATTGCATTATGTCAAAGCCGGTTCGCTGTTTGAATGTTTCGGGGTGAATGCCTGGCCGCATTCGCAAATTCAATACGGCGGTTTCACAGGCGACGTCCAGCGGGGCAAGGACCTGTTGACTTTCATAGGCAAACTGTCCGTCTTGAATCGCCTTGATATACGATTCGAGGTCGGAGACATTTTCCGTCCGTTTGCCGCGATAGCAGCTTGCCGCAGCAGGGCCAAACCCGAGATAGGGCTTGTTGTGCCAGTATCGCAGATTGTGACGGCACTCAAAACCCGGACGGGCGAAATTAGAAATCTCATACTGGTTCAGGCCGGCGTTTTCGAGCGTATCGATCGCCATCTCATACATCGCCCGATCCAGGTCTTCATCGATGGGCGTAATGTGTCCGGCCTGCATCGCCTGCACCAGCGGCGTATCGCCTTCATAGGTTAAACTGTAGGCGGAAATATGGGCGGGGTTCAGGTCGATTGCCTTGTGCAAAGTGGTCTGCCAGTCGCGGAGTGTTGAGCCGGGTACAGCAAACATCAAATCCAGGCCGATGTTGTCAAATCCGGCGGCGCGGGCATCCGAAAAACATTTTACAGTATCACAGGCCAAGTGGATTCAGCCAAGAAAATCCAATTCGGCATCACTGAAAGACTGAGCTCCAATGGAGATGCGATTGATACCGCGACGGAGCAATTCATCAAAAAAAGAGGCATCCGTCTGGCCGGGGTTGACCTCAATGGTCATTTCGGCATCCCGTGCCGCGTGGGGGATTATCCAATCGAGCAATTCCAGCAGTATGCCCCGGTCTATTGCCGTCGGCGATCCGCCGCCTAAAAAGACGGTCGAAAAAGCGGAAGGGCTTTCGTATAAGAGCCATTCCTGCCGGATCGCATTAAGATATCTTCGCTGCGTCCGAGGGTCGGCAATCACGGAATAAAAGGCACAGTAACGGCACTTGCGTGAACAAAAGGGAATGTGAATATATGCCGAACAATCGTCCAAAACAGCAGAGCCGGCATCGGCACATTGGGTACTCATTCGCCGCGCGGCTCCGATTGCGCGGGGACGGCAGCCGAAACGGCAATCGGGGACTTATGTCCCAACGCCCTGCCTATCAGGGTATGGAACCAGAGCCATTTGACAAAACCGCTGGCGGCGAAGCCTATCGAGACGATCGTTATGGTCATTTGCAATTTGCAAAGCCAAACCATCCCGCCCAGAACCAGCGCCCACAAGAGATGAGTTGTCGGGCGCTTGCCCCGCAGGTACTGATTGACAATGTGCGGGTAGCGGATGCGGCTGACCATCAGGCCGGCAAGCCAAATCACCACAAACGGCAACGTGTGGATGATTGTCCATTTGCCGGCAACAAAGGGCCAGGTTGTCTTGGCGGCATCTCCCGTCAGATGCTGATACAGAATGACCATACTGGCGACAACGCTGGCGGCTGCGGGTGTCGGCAGGCCGGAAAAGCTCATGTGCGCCGTTTCATCTTCGACGTTTTCGACATTAAACCGGGCCAGACGGACGGCGGCACAGCACAGATATACCGCCGAGGCAAGCCAAATCAGACGCTCAACAAAGTCGCCCATCAATTCGGTCGATGGAGACAAGATGCTCGGCAGCGAAGTCATCAGGAGTTTAAAGCTCAGAAACGCCGGGGCAGCCCCGAAGCTGAGCATGTCGCACAGGCTGTCGAGCTGGCCGCCGAAATCGGATGTGGAATGGCTCATCCGCGCCAGGCGGCCGTCGAGCATATCGGCAATCATCGCCAGATAAATCATCACTCCGGCCATCACGAAATGCTCCGGACCGCGAGCGGCCAAACCGATGGCGGCAAAACCGCATACGCCGTTAATCAGCGTCACCAGCGAAGGCAGCAAAGCGATATATTCCAGCCGCTTGCGCTTGGCACGGCGAAAGAAAAAACGACGTTTTGGTTTTTCGATTTTATCCATTTTCGTACTCAGTTGTTTTCGTATCGTACCAGAATTGAAAGTCCGGCTCGAACGGTATCGCCGATTTTGACCTGGCATTTTGCGTTGTCCCGCACCGGCAGATACAATTCCGTCCGGGAACCGAATTTGAGCATTCCAAACTGCTGGCCGGCAGCCAGTTGGTCGCCGGTTTGGGCTGCACAGACAATACGCCGGGCAATCGCGCCGGAAATCTGGCGAACCATCAGTTCATCTTTGGGTTCGGCAAGCCGGGTCATCCGCACATCGTTGGATTCGTTGACGCGTCCGCTGGTTGGGCTCATGGCGTTTTTGAACTGGCCGGGCTTATACTTAATGGCTCCGACTTCGACCGCACAGGGAGCACGGTTAATATGCACATTAAAAATGCTTAGAAAGATTCCGATTCGCATCGCTTTTTGGGGAAATGCCGGGTCATTTTCGACGATTTCAATATCCGTAATGGTCCCATCGGCCGGCGAGAGCAAGGCATTGGGTTCATTCGGGATAACCCGATATGGGTCACGGAAAAATGACAGCACCCAGGCCAGTACAATAAATAAAACCAGTTCAGGCAGCCAGATGCAGAAAAACGCCTTCCAGGTATTGAGCGGCATTGTCTGAGCGAAGCTCAATCGCACAATCAGCCAATAAATAATCATCGCGGCCAGCAGCGCGGCCGGTATTACCGCAACCTGCGGCAGTCCATATTTTGTCAGTGGTATTCGCATAGCCGAGTATCATACCCCCAGTTGACGATTTCTACAAGTGTTAATTAAGGTCTTTTTCCATCTTTAATCGGATGGAGCAAAAAGGTTACTGACGCGGCGCACAGACAAACTATCCCGCAGGGAATAAAGGCCCAAAGCCAGCATTTCAAATCGCCCATCCAGCCGCCCAGCAGCGGCCCCAGAAAACCGCCAACGCCATAG
>JBHJNC010000060.1:0-3586 GCA_048497675.1 Gimesia maris | reverse complement strand
GCCAAGGTGTCCGATACGCCGCAGATCGTTTATGATACCTTTGCCGCGGTTCGCAAACGCCTCAAAGAAGCCCAGGCCAAGTACGGCGATACCGTCAGCCCGTATGATTTGAAGTAAAAGAAGATAAGGAACACCAATAACGCAAAAGCCGTGAGTTTTACGCTCACGGCTTTTTTTATTGGGATGTATCCAAAGATAAACAATTGAGATAATTCCTATAAAAGATATATAAGGCCCGATATAATTGCTTTCCTAAGGTAAATTTGTTGACGCATTGCAGCTGTCGCCGTATATTAGTAGATGAGGTAGCAATAAAATGAATAAAGCGAAAAAATCACGGATACGGTTTGATATTGAGCGGTGCAAAGGATGCGGTCTTTGTGTTCTGTATTGTCCAAAAGGACATTTGCGGATGTCAGATGACTTCAATGCTCAGGGTAATCCCTATGCAGAGATTGTAGACCCGGCCGCATGCAATGCCTGTGGTATCTGCTTTCGGATGTGTCCGGACGTAGCGATTGACATTAGCGAAGATACAGCTGAAACCGGAGCGAAAACATCCTCTGATTCGGCTGACCTTTCAGGAAAGTAAACATCGATGAGCGAAAAAATCCTGCTGAAAGGCAATGAACTGCTGGCTGAGGCCGCGGTACGCGCCGGATGCCGGTTCTTTGCCGGATACCCGATCACCCCCCAAAACGAAATTCCCGAATACTTGTCTTGGCGGCTGCCGCAGGTGGGTGGAACGTTTATCCAGGCCGAAAGTGAAATCGCGGCAATCAATATGCTGTTTGGAGCGTCGGCAGCAGGAGCGAGGTGTATGACCAGCTCGTCGTCGCCGGGGATTAGTTTGAAACAAGAGGGCATCAGCTATATCGCTGCGGCGGAACTGCCGTGCGTGATTGTCAATATGGTCCGCGGGGGGCCGGGGCTGGGTAATATCCGTGCTTCACAGGCGGATTATTTTCAGGCCGTAAAAGGCGGAGGGCATGGCGATTATCGGCTGATTGTGCTGTCGCCGGGAACGCTTCAAGAGGTTTACGAATTGACGATGGCGGCGTTTGATTATGCCGACCACTGGCGCAATCCGGCACTGATACTGGGTGATGGGATTTTGGCGCAGATGGCGGAACCGGTAGAAATGGAGCCGTATCGGCCGATTGTATCACTGCCGCCGAAAGATTATGTTCTGGATGGCTGCCGTGGACGCCAGCCGCGTGTGGTGCATACCCTGATTCTCCGTCCCAGTCTGGGGCTGATTGACCACAACCAGCATTTGCAGGATAAGTACCGCGCGATTGAAAAAGCGATTCAGCTTTGCGAAGAACATGAAACCGCAGACGCGGAGTTTGTGGTAGCCGCCTACGGCATCACCGGACGCATCGCCAAAGGGGCGGTCAAAATGGCACGCCGCAAAGGCATTAAAGCGGGCCTGATTCGTCCGATTAGTGTCTGGCCATTTCCGAAAGCGCCGTTTATGAAAGCGGCGCAGACGGCGAAACGATTCCTTGTTGTCGAAATGAGCGAAGGACAGTTTGTCGAAGACGTCAAGCTGGCTTGTGAATGTAAAAAGCCGGTAGATTTTCTCGGCAAAGGCGGCGGCTGGTACCCGACACAGGAAGCAATTCTTGAGAAAATCGAACAGATTGCCGGCCGGCAGGGAGGGGTAAAATAATGGAATTTCATTGTCCGGAAGCCTTAATCTCGGCGCAGACGCATTATTGTCCCGGTTGTGGGCACGGGATTGTGCATCGGCTGGTTGCCGAGGTGATTGATGAGCTGGGGATTCGTGAAAAAACCATCGCCACTGCGCCGGTTGGCTGTGCGGTGCTGTTTTATGATTATATGAAGTTTGATATTATCGAATGCGCTCACGGGCGCAGCCCGGCTGTAGCAACCGGCATCAAGCGTGTGCTGCCGGATCGGGTGGTCTTTACTTATCAGGGAGACGGCGACCTGGCGGCTATCGGGACTGCCGAAACCATTCACGCGGCCAACCGCGGCGAGAATCTGACGGTGATATTTGTCAATAACGCCATTTACGGAATGACCGGCGGGCAGATGGCTCCAACGACGATGCTGGGACAGTACAGTACAACGACCCAGGGCGGCCGAGGCAAGAATAAAGAGGGTGGTCCGATTCGGGTTTGTGAATTGCTCAGCAATCTGGATGGTGTGTGTTATCTGGAACGCACGGCAGTCAGCACGCCCAAAGATGTGATGGCTGCGAAAAAGGCGATTAAAAAGGCATTTCAAAATCAACTGGCCGGCAAGGGCTTTTCGCTGGTGGAGATTTTGTCGATGTGTCCTACGGACTGGAAGCTGTCGGTGGAAGAGTCGCTGAAGTTTGTCGAAAATGATATGAAAAAGGTATTTCCGCCGGGCGTATATAAAGACAAGTAAAAGGGCAAAAGGCAAATGCAGGAAACACGGATTATTATCGCTGGATTTGGCGGACAGGGCGTTGTAGCGCTGGGCAACGTGATGGCCCGCGCGTGCATGATCGAGGGCAAAAACGTTACCGGTATGGTTGCCTACGGGCCGGAGATGCGTGGTGGAACATGCAGTGCGACGATTGTTGTCAGTGACGAGGAGATTGCATGTCCTTTTGTCGAAACGCCGGATCAGGCGATTATACTCAATCAACAATCGCTCGATAAATATGAAAGCTGCATTGCTCCCAATGGGCTGATTCTGGTGAATACCTCGATTATTCAGAGGGCTGTTCAGCGGACTGACCTGTCTCAGATTCATGTGGCCGCCTCGCAGATTGCCCGTGATTTGGGAAATGTCAAAGGCGCGAATATGGTTGCGCTGGGGGCGTATATTCAGCATACCGGCAGACTCAAAATGGAAAGCGTTGAACGCGGAATGCGGGAACTTTTCGGCGGGAAAAATCCGGTGATGACGGAAATGAATGTCCGTGCGCTGCATGAAGGAGCAAAACGATTTACACTGCTGCAGGCGGCCGCGAATTAGGCATTGATTCTCTAAGTTAATAACAATTGGTTTAACAATAGGGGCGACTGTAAATATATGATGCGAGGCGATGCCAAGACTATTTTGGTACGGTGTCCCAACTGGGTTGGGGATGTGGTGATGGCGATTCCGACATTGGATTGCGTCAGGGAGAATTTTCCGGATGCCCGCATCCTTGGGATCGTTGGAAAAAACGCCCAGGGTATTCTTCGCGACGGTCCGTGGTTTGATGATTTCATCGACTGTGAGGATAAGACGCTGGCCGGGATGCGGCGTATGGTCGGCAAAATCCGGGCGGCAAGGCCCGATATGGCGATTCTGCTGACCAATTCTTTTCGCTCGGTCCTGCCGGTTTGGCTGGGGAGGGTGAAAAAGATTTATGGTTATCGAAGGGATTTCCGCGGGCTATTTCTGAGTGGCGGACCTAAACCCATTCGCAGCGGCGGCAAAATCATTCCTTGTCCGATGCAGGAGTATTATCTGGAACTGTGCCGATGGCTGGGTTTGAAGCTGCCGGCTGTGCTCAAGCCGCGTCTTTTCATCGGTCAGGACTTGCATCGCCGCGGCGATGCAATATTGCAGAAATATGGTATCCTTGAGCGGGATA
>JBHJNC010000059.1:0-9155 GCA_048497675.1 Gimesia maris | reverse complement strand
TCTTTGTCGTTCCTCGATCTCATTCAAGAAGGCAATGCAGGCTTGATGCGTGCGGTCGATAAGTTCGAATATCGCCGCGGTTTCAAGTTCTGTACGTACGCCACCTGGTGGATTCGTCAGGCCATCACCCGCGCCATCGCTGACCATGCCCGGACGATTCGTATCCCGGTGCATATGATTGAAACGATGAGCAAGCTCCGCACCGTCAGCAAGAATCTGATGCAGGAATTGGGACGCGAAGCGACTCTGGAAGAAATTTCGGAAGCTGCAGGAATGACGCTCGCTGAAACACGACGCGTCATGAAAATCAGCAAGCATCCGTTCAGCCTGGATCGCCCCATCGGCGAAAGCGAAGACAGCTACTTCGGCGATTTTATCGAAGATGAACGCGCCGAATCGCCGGTCCAATCGGCCACGCAGGAAATGCTCCGCGACCGCATTGACCAGGTCCTTAAGACGCTGACCTACCGTGAACGTGAAATCATCAAATTGCGTTACGGCATTGGCGACGGATACACTTATACTCTCGAGGAAGTCGGACGCATCTTTAAGGTTACCCGTGAACGCGTACGACAGGTCGAAGCCAAGGCGATCCGCAAACTTCAGCACCCGGTCCGTTCGCGAAAGCTCGAAGGGTTCCTGGACCATAAATCGTCGTAACTCCTCGCCGGAACTATCTGAAATTGAGGCATAATAGCTTCTTGGAAGAATCGATGAACGCAGGACATCGTATGTCCGTATAGATAGTATTACAATCAGGACATTTTTATACGGATAAACTGATGAACTCTGTCATTACATCTTTCGTATCAGAATTTTGGGCAACAATTGTTGAGATGTCTCCATATTTGTTGTTTGGCTTTTTATTTGCGGGTTTTTTGAGCGTACTGATTTCCCCAAAAACCGTTGAATACCATCTGGGCAGTAAGGGATTTTTGTCTATTCTGAAAGCGTCGCTGTTTGGAATTCCATTGCCTTTGTGTTCTTGCGGAGTCATTCCCGTATCGATGTCCCTGTATAAACACGGGGCAAGCCGGGGAGCGACTATTTCTTTTCTGCTTTCGACCCCTCAGACCGGCGTTGACAGTATTTTGGTTACGTACAGTCTGCTTGGGCCAATCTTTGCGATTGTTCGCCCCATTGCCGCCCTGCTGACAGGCCTTTTGGGCGGCGGACTGGTGGACCTGTTTGATCGCCGCCCTGACCCGCAGCAGCAAAACTGCAGCGGTGATTGCTGCAATGCCAAACCAAAGCAGAATAGACTCATTAGAGCCTTGCGTTACGGACTGGTCGTATTACCCTCCGATATCGGCAAATCGATGCTTGTCGGCCTGGTCATCGCCGCAGTTATTTCGACCGTCGTCCCGGATGACTTTTTCGGAGGCACTTTGGCTGCCGGCAGCAGTATTCTTGCGATGATCATTATGATGCTGGTCGGCATTCCGCTGTATGTCTGCGCGACCGCCTCTGTCCCTATCGCAGCGGCGTTAATTGCAAAAGGTCTCAATCCGGGAGCCGCAATGGTTTTCCTGATGACCGGCCCGGCAACAAATGCGGCGGCATTCACCACGTTATGGTCAACCATGGGCCGCAAAACAGCAATTCTCTATATCATCTCGGTTATTATCTGCTCTTTTGCAACCGGATTGGTTTTGGACTTGATTTTCAAAGGAACCGCCAGAGAAGCGATCTGCCAGCACGGCTGGATGCTGCCCGGCTGGGTAGGCAACGTCTGTGCGGTAATCCTGCTTGCTGTCCTGGGCTGGGCATTGATCAATAATTCCCACAAAAACACAAAACAGAACGGTTAATCTTTCCGGTAAAACAGCACCCAAATCAACGTAACACCTTACATTGTATGACCCTACAAAAAAACCTTTTCGGCCATACTCAAAATAATATCCATAAGTTTTCGTTGCTATTTTTTGGCTTGTGCATTATGGTATCTATTCAAAGTGCCGATAAAAATAGAAGGTTTTTCAAAGATATATTTTGGATATTGCGATATGGATAATCAGCTTTTCTCGCTTTCCGCACAGCAAATCGAAACTCTCCGCAGCCAGGGTTGCCGGGCTCAGGACTGGTCTTTAATTAAAATCGGTAAATCTTTCGATACTGCCCGGGTGCATAATGTGGTTTTTGAAGGACGCGTTGTCATCCAAGGCTGGGACAACGAATTTAATATCGGGGGCGTCGAAAATGCCAGAATCAGCAATTGCAATCTCGGCAAAAATGTCTTAATACGCAATGTTCGAAATGGAATTGCCAATTACACAATTGATGATGAAGTTACAATTACAGATGTATCGCAAATCGAGGTAATTGGCGATACGGCCTTTGGAAACGGCGTTAAATCTTCTGTAGCAAATGAAAACGGGGGAAGATCCATTCTGCTGCACAATCGCCTGAGCGCTCAATCCGCCTACATCGCGGCATTTTACCGACACCGCCCGGCACTTCTGAATGCTTTGAATAAATTGATACACAAAGACATAGATGCCATTCTCTCCGCCGCCGGATATATAGAAAAAGGAGCAGTCATCAGCTCCTGCGGAGTGATCATCAATGTCCATATCGGAGCCCAGACCACACTGCAGGGCGCTGCACGGCTGGAAAATGGGACCATTTTGAGCTGTCCAAAAGATCCGGCCTTTGTCGGAACAGGGGTCATCGCCAAAGATTTTATATTCTGCCAAGGCTCCCGCATCAGCGATCATGTGATTCTAAATCGGTGTTTTGTCGGCCAGGCAGCCGAGCTGCTCAAAGGCTTTACCGCAACCGACTGCGTTTTCTTTGCCAACAGCAGTTTCCATCAGGGTGAATGCTGTTCGGTCTTTGCGGGTCCCTTCTCGGTCAGTCATCACAAGGCCACACTGCTGATCGCGGCTACGACCAGCTTCTTTAAAGCCGGCAGTTCAACCAATCAATCCAATCATATGTATAAACTCGGGCCCGGTCATCAAGGCATTCTGGAACGCGGCTGCAAAACCGGCTCCGGGGCATATATGTTATGGCCGATGCGCGTCGGTCCTTTTACCACCATTCTGGGTAAACATACCAGCCGGGCGGATCTGACCAATCTGCCCTACTCGATTTTATTGGAAAAGGACGGCAAATGCTCGCTTATTCCCGCGGGTAATCTGGTCAATATCGGGCTGATGCGCGATTTGGATAAATGGCCCAAGCGGGACGCCCGTAAAACCCCGGAAAAAAAAGATCGTATCATCCCGGCAGGGTTAACCCCCTATACGGTGCAGCGTATTTTTGCAGGTATCGAGTTGCTGCGCAGTATGGTCAGCAAGAGCAAAATTGAAACCCCTGTCTGGCAGGGAATTAAAATTATGGCCATTGAAACGGGAATTGATATCTACCAGGCTGCAATTGATGTATATCTGGCCAAGCGGCTCTGTTGGTGGCTTGACAACTGCGATCTGAATTCATTGCTCGAACCGGCCTCAAACGAGACAGAATCCGCAGGCCCCTGGGTGGATGTGGCCGGACTGCCGACCCCGCAGCGCCAGCTGGAAGCGGTCCTGCAGGATCTCGAACAGGGGCATATCGATTCAACTGAAACCCTCGAATCCCGCCTGGATGAATTGCATGCAAACTATGTCAATTACGAATGGAAATACCTGAAACGTATGGTCCAGCATCAGACCGGCAAGGCCTTTGTGGATATGACCAGAGAAGATTTGGCTATAGTCATTGAACGCGGACTGAAAGCGGATCAAATGCTCTTTCAATTGAGACTGGATGATGCTTCAAAAGAATTTGCTCCGATTGTCCAAACCGGGTTTGGTCTTGACGGCGGCTCTCAGGAGCGTCAGGCTGATTTCGATGCGGTTGCAGGCAAGCCGGAAAACAACCTCTTCCTGGTCGAGCACAGGGAAAAAATGACCAAGTTTGATCGGGTCGCAAAAAAACAGATACAACTTCTGCGGAACCACAATCCGTAGCGGTTACTGCGAAACGGTCGCTTCTTCTTCCATCCGGGGCTCACTGATTTGCAGCCCTGCGTTCAGGCAGCCGAACATAAATGCCGCGGCTTGTTTTCCGCTTCGGGTCATATCTTGTAAATGTTTTTGATAGGGTTCCACCAAATACTGCCCTGCGGGTCGAAGGGGCGTCGAATCATCAATCCAGCGTTCTTGTACAACTTCGGACAGCTTTGTCAGGCCGGTTTCATGGTCGGCGGTTATTCGTTCATTATTAAGCATCTGGTCAAGATCTGATGAAACAATCCACCCAACTACAGCAGGGAATATCAAAAGAATCACTGCCGCAGCAATTTTCCACGGTCGCCAGGAGCGGACTGGTTCTGTCCTGTGAACAGCCGGCTCGCTGGACAGTTTTTGCAGTATTCTTTGCTGCATTTGAACCGCCGCATAAGGTGCTACCGGCAGCCGCTCAGCATCGTACTTTTCCATACGACGGCAAAGATGATAAAAGCGTCTGCACTCGCTGCAGCATTTCAGATGCCGAGAAACCTCATGGGACAATACCCCATAATTCTCGTCAGCGAGCTTTGAAATCTTCCATTGATAATACCAGCAAAACATAAAATATCTCTCATTTATCGGTCAGCGAGAACTTCAAGACTATGGCTGCTTTCAAAACGGCTGTTCAGCTTAACGCGGGCTCGATGCAGCAGAACTTTCACGTGTGAATGCGTCTTATTCATCGCCTCTGCAATTTCATCGGTTGACAGCTCTGCGCGATATCGCAACAGCATCGCATTATATTGATCGGAGCTTAGCGTTTTTTCCGCCAGACTCCACAAAAACTCATCCTGTTCCTTCCCGGCAACGCATTGTTCCGGACCGGGCTTGCCGCAGCTTAAAATATTAACCAGCGGCAGCAGCAGCTTCTTGCGGCGCATCCTGCTGCGAAGCTGATTGAGGGCGATCGTAAACAGCCAGGCCCCAAAACTACCCCCCTGTCGGCACTGATGGATATTCCGCCAGGCCAGCAAAAACGTCTCCTGAGCCAGATCCTCCGCATCAGCCATATTCCGCAGACGGGTATAGAAAAATCGCAGCAGGCCGTCCGTATGATGGTAAACAAGCTGCGCAAAAGACTCTTGACATCCTCCCTGAGCCGCCGTAACAAGTTCGCTTCGGGTTGAGGCAATACCCTTCCGGACCGTACACTGGCTTTCGCCCGCCAGCGCGGCTTGCCCGAACACAAAACCAACTGTCGAATCTGAACTGGCCATCCTATTGCCTTTCAAACCATCATGGCACAGCAGAAGAAGATTCCGAAGATGCGGTTTTGGTGACACATTCTTTTACCGGATTCCAATCCGCCGCCTTGGTCAACATCTCGATTAAATCGGCACTCTGATAATCCATTGACAAACTCAAAAGCCCCGGGTTCGGTTTAACCTGAACCGCCTTTAGTACCGGCACCAGTTCAGGGTTTTTCTCTTGAGCATCAATCAGACTTAAGGCTATAAAACCTTTGATAATTTGTTCTACTTCTGCCAGCTTTTCCTGGGTCAATATACCCATATCCACATGGGAACGAAACCGACCGCTATTTTCTCCCGCGGTCATTATAATTTGTTCAACCTGTTTGAGCATCATATTATTCGGATCGTTTGCGGCGATCTCGGCAACCTTGTCGGCACGCACATAAAAAAACTGGCCCGGCTCAGTAACGTATCTTGATATCTGCGGTTCCATAGACGCGTTTTCGCTGACCCCATCCAAAACATCAAGCGCTTTTTGTACCGATTCCAGCGTCCCGGCCATCGCTATCAAATCTTCATCCCAAACCGCTCCATATTGACGCATCGATTTATGACACGCAGAATTATCCCAGCTGTAAAGACTATGCCGACCATAGCTGACCATGGTGGAGTTGGGCAGCAGCGGCACAATCTTATTCACATCGAATTCCGCATGGATTAAAACCACCGCCCGGTCGCGATTGCTGTCCATTCCATAGATTGTAACACTATTCACATCATCAATCGGGTGAAACGAAAACTGGCTCTTGAAAAGATTCATTTTCTCTTCAATCCCGGCTTCCACGGATTTCTGACGCAGGAAAGTAAAAAGCATTGTCGTTTTAAATGCGTCCATATCCGCATGCAGTACCCAGTTGGCCTTGCGGTCAATTTGTTTGGCATTCAGCGGAGAAGCATAAACGGCCCCGCTCGCCACGGCAAATCCAATCAATGCCGTCAATATCAATGTGTTTCTTATCATATTACTCCGAATGTTACGCATTATAAACAAACCTGGCCGCTAATTCCATATTTTTTAGCGACTCTACAATATGGATGAAGAATATGCAAAAATTGTTACAAAACATAAAAATATTCAGGCTATGCTCTATCGTGTAATACAAAATTATTGTCAAATTCAAGATAATGTTCGTGGACAAGCTGTTTTAGCTTTTGGGCCTCTTTGACTCGCATAAAATCCATCAAAACTGCTTTGCGTTTAGGATGCCGATGGGCATAACGAGCCAGAAACTTGCGAAAGAAAGACATCCCCCGCCTGCCCGGCCGTTCCGCGTTGACCAATTCATACTGCTTCAGGATGATTTCTGCCTGTTCTTTCAGTGTTGGCGGAAATGGCAGCGGTTTACCTTCCCAAAGTGCCACACAATCGCTGAAAATCCACGGATTTCCTATCGCCCCGCGGGCGATTAACACCCCATCAACGCCGGTTTCACGCATTCGCTGCATAATCGTCGGCGCATCCATCAAATCGCCGCTGCCGAAAAGAGTCATTTGAGGGTATTTTTTCTTGACCTCAGCGATCACCCCCCAGTCGGCCTTGCCCTTGTATTTCTGTTCCACGGTTCGCCCATGAATCCCCAGAGCATCCACACCATCTGCTGTAGCATTATCGATAATCTTCCAAAAGTCCTCTTTTGCCGCCTCGCTGTGGTCAAACCCAATCCGTAATTTCATCATTACTGGGCAATCTACCGCATCCCGAGTCCGCCGAAACGCATCTCGCACTACCTCGGGCTTCCGCATCAGCCAGCCGCCCCGCTCCCGACGCAGCACCTTCGGCACAGGGCAGGCAAAATTCAGGTCAATTAAATCGAATCCCATTTTGCGAAACTGAACCGCCGATTGAGCTATTGTCTCCGGGTCATGTCCAAAAATCTGAGCCCCAACCGGATGCTCATCTTCAAAACAGTGAAACTTGGTCTGCTTAATCGCCTTTGGGTGCAGCGAAATCCGGTCCAGCATCACCCCGGTAAGCGTCAAAGAACTGCCAAACTGCCTGGCCAAAATCCGCATCGCGTATTCGGTATACCCGCTCAATGCCGCCTGCAGGAATGGGTTATTTAGTTGTATGGTTCCAATTTTCAGCATTTTTACTCTGCAATGAACAAAGACAGGGATTTTAGCCTGACAATCGTCAAAGTCAAGAAATCTAATCCCTTCCCCTCAGTTTACTCCAATTTTGACAACAGGTTAAAGTTGAAAAAATCACCAAACTCTGGTACATTTACCGCCATGCAACACAAGGATGATTGATAATGCAAAAACGAAAACTGGGCAAAACGGAACTTGAATTAACCACAATTGGCCTCGGAACATGGGCCATTGGCGGGCCGTGGCAATATGGATGGGGCCCCCAGGACGACAAAGAATCCATCGAAACGATCCTTCAAGCCATCGACTTAGGCATCAACTGGCTCGATACCGCCCCGATTTACGGCTGCGGCCACAGCGAAATCGTCATCGGCAAAGCCCTGAAAGAACTGGCGGAAAAACCCATCATCGCCACCAAATGCGGCCTGCGATGGAACTTAAAACGCGAAAAAATCAACGACCTGACCGCCGACAGCATCCTGCGGGAATGCGACGAAAGCCTGCAGCGTCTGAAAGTAGACTGCATCGACCTGTACCAGATGCACTGGCCTGTGCCGGACGACCAGATCGAATGGGCTTGGGAAGCGATGGCACGCTGCAAACAGGAAGGCCGAGTCCGCTGCCTTGGCGTCTGCAACGTAACAGTCGAGCAGCTCAAACGCCTCCAGCGTATCGAAACCGTAGATACCATCCAGAATCCCTACAGCATGCTCAACCGCAGCATTGAAAAAGAATTGCTGGACTACTGTGAAAAAAACAGCATCGGTATTCTGGCCTACAGCCCGATGCAAAAAGGCCTGCTGACGGGCAAATTTACGGCCGATTACTTGAAAACGCTCGCGCCGGATGACCACCGGCTGATGATGGATCTGAATTTTAAAAATCCGCGGTTTGAAAAGAATATCTTGCTCGTTGAGCAGCTCTGCCAGATTGCCGCCGACTACGGAAAAACAACAGCCCAATTGGCCATCGCCTGGGTCTTGCGAAAAGACGCCGTCACCAGCGCCATCGTCGGCGCCCGCAGACCCAGCCAGATCGAACAGACCGCCCCTGCCGCCGATTGGACGCTGGAAGCGGAAGTTCTTGGGCAAGTGGATGCAATATTGCAACGGTATCAGTAAAATTTTACGGGAATGCAAATATCAAAAATTAAAATGCAAGATGACAACGCAAAATGTAAAATGGCCTCTCTTGTATTTTTAAATTTTGATATGTCATTTTGATATTTAATCTTTGATTTTTTATTTTTTAATAATGTGATTTAGCAATAGCAAGGAAAGCAATATGACTCAACGTACCGATATCTATACCAGCCCGCTGGTCGAACGCAACGCATCCAAAGAAATGGCCGAATTATTCGGGGCCGATATGAAATTCCGCACCTGGCGAAAAATCTGGCTCGAACTGGCCAAAGCCGAAAAGAAACTGGGTCTTAAAATCACCGACGCCCAGATTAAAGAAATGGCCGCCCACTTAGATGACATCGACTATAAAAAGGCCGCCGAATTCGAAAAGAAATTCCGCCACGATGTCATGGCGCACGTCCATACCTTTGGCTTAGTCGCCCCCAAAGCCGCCCCGATTATCCATCTCGGCGCAACAAGCTGCACCATCGGCGACAATGCGGATTTAATCATCCTGCGCGAAGGCCTTAAGCTCATCGCCGGCAAGGTCGCCTGCCTGCTCGATAAACTCGGCACCTTCGCCCGCCAATACAAGAACCTGCCCACCCTGGGCTTTACGCATTATCAGCCCGCCCAACTGACCACCGTCGGCAAACGCGCCACGCTCTGGGCGTATGACTTCGCGATGG
>JBHJNC010000058.1:0-2710 GCA_048497675.1 Gimesia maris | reverse complement strand
CATCGTCCTCTTCTTCTTCCGGTTCGCTGTCTTCCTGTGGTTCGGGCTGCAGTTCTTCAGCAGCAGCCTGCTCGTCTGCAACGGATTCTTGAGCCGGCACCTCGGTTTGTTCGGTTTTTTCAGCCTCCGGATTCTGATTTTCCAGGGGCTGGTCTTCCTCAAAAGGCACCGGCTTGGTGGTCAATTGAGATTCTGGCTTAGAAATGTCCTGAGTTTCGGGTTCAGGACATATTTTATTTTCGTCTGTCATATCGTCTTCCAACCTATCGGGTCAAAGTCTTTTGTATTTGGCTAATGTTACGCAAATTGCCGATTTTTTCAATCTTTTAGCGAGATTTTCGACCAAATTTCATTTTTCGGATTTATAATGAGTTTTCCTTATACAGGCTTATTAAAGACAGGATATAGATGGATAATATAGAAAATAACAGTCAGCCCCGGCGAAGGCGGCCGCGGTACAGCGGTACGCACCCGAAGCGGTTTGAGGAAAAATATAAAGAACATACCATTGATGCGCATCCAGAGCTGCTGGAACACCTTCGCGCCAAGGGCAAAACGCCCGCAGGGACGCATATTCCGATTCTGGTTGCCGAGATTATGGAAGTCCTTGCCCCCGCGCCAGGAGATATTGTGGCCGACTGTACGCTGGGGTATGGCGGTCACGCCTCCGAGTTTGCCAAACGGATTGGAGAGGGCGGCAAATTGGTCGGTTTCGATGTAGATGGGGCGGAATTGGAACGTACCCGCCAGCGGCTCGGTGTGCTAAACGTGCCGATGAGCTTTCACCGCAGCAATTTTGCCGGGATTGCCAATGTGATGCGCAAAGAGGGGCTTGAGGGTTATGATATTATTTTTGCTGACCTGGGTGTTTCAAGTATGCAGATTGATAATCCGCATCGCGGGATGAGCTACAAGCATCCCGGCCCTCTGGATATGCGGATGGACGACCGACGAAAACAGACTGCTTCGGAGTTGCTCAATACGCTGTCAGAGAAAGAATTGTCGGAGGCTTTGCTGGAGTTTGCCGATGAGCCGGACCATCAGGCGATAGTCGGACATATCATTGCGGCACGCAAAATCAGGCCGTTTGCGACGGTCGAGCAGCTTGTTGAGGTGATTTTTGAAGCCAAAGGGATTTCGATGATGGCTTGGAAAGAGCAAGTCCGACGGCGTCCGGGGCTGCTGCATCCGGCGGCGCGGACGTTTCAGGCATTGCGGATATTGGTGAATGATGAATTAGGGGCATTAAAAGAACTGCTTCGGCTGGCACCCTATTGTCTGCGGCCGGGCGGGCGGATTGGGATTATTAGTTTTCACAGCGGTGAAGACCGGCTGGTCAAGAAATCCTTTGCCGCCGGACTGCACGACGGGGTCTATCAAGCCGTTGCCGACGAAATCATCACTCCGACACGGGACGAGATTGCCTCCAATCCCCGCAGCGCCTCGGCCAAATTCCGCTGGGCGAAGAGGGCTGGCTAATTTATTTCAAAGGGGTACTTGAAATCCCATTGTTGACGAATCGCGTCCATGGTGCGCAGGATATTCAGCGATTCATTCAGCGGCATTAGGTTATTGTCAAGCCGGCCTGCCCGCAAATCATTTTGGACAGCGAGAATTTCGTAAATAAAGCCGTTGTCAAATGTCGGCAGCACCATAGATTGTTCACTCTGCCCGCGCGGTGTTACAATCAATTGGTTGCCTTTCCACCACGAGTAGGGCAGCCGGATCATCGCTTTGGTGCCCATTATGGCGGCTTGATGAGGCGTTTCGGTCTGGATCGCCGAGTATAGGACGGCCAGTTGCCCTTGAGCAAAAGTCAAAATAACGGCGTTTTGCTCATCAACACCGGTTTCGCCCAGAAAGGCACTGCTCTGAACCTGTCGGGGGCTGCCGAATAACATGGAAGACAGGGCCAGAGGATAGATGCCCACATCCAGCAAAGCTCCGCCGGCAAGATGGGGGTTGATAAGGCGTTGTTTTCCCGTGTCCGTACTGCAGCGAAAGCCGAAATCCGCCGCCAGCATCCGTACCTCGCCAAGAGCATTGTCTGCGAGTAATTCACGGACCTTATCCATCAGGGGTAAAAACCGTGTCCACATCGCCTCCATCAGGAAGCGTTTGTTGGCCTTGGCGCAATCAATCATCGCCTGCCCCTGACTTGCGTTGACCGCCAGCGGCTTTTCACAAAGGACATGCTTGCCGGCATTCAGGCAAAGTATGGTATTTTCCATATGAAGATGGTGGGGGGTGGCGATATAAATAATATCGATATCCTTATCTTCCGCCAGTGCCTGATAGCTGCCGTAGCGGCGGGGGATACCGTGAGAATGTGAGAAACGATCGGCGTTTTCCTGAGTCCGAGAACCTGCTGCGACGAGTTGAGCGTCCTCAATATGTCGTAGAGCGTCCGCAAATTTGGAAGCGATTGCCCCGCAGCCAAGAATACCCCATCGGATTTTATCAGCCATTCAAACCCCTGCGTTGTAGACATACTGGTACTGATGTAAATTTAAAAGGGAAATGGGCGGTACAGGACTTGAACAATCAAACCCCAAAAATACCACAACCATTTAACAATAAAGAGATTATATCAAAAATTCAAGATTCGTCAATAGAGCAAAAGGTGCAAAATCGGGTGCATAATTCTGAAAATCCGCTGGAATTACTCAAATTTGCCGAAGCCATTGCCGCCTTACCGGATGAACTGAAA
>JBHJNC010000057.1:0-3809 GCA_048497675.1 Gimesia maris | reverse complement strand
GGGAGAAGTCAACGGGTGTGTACTGGGCAGAATAATCCAAACGGCGAGTTCTGCAGCAATAGCGATAATCTCAAGTGTTTTTTTTCGCAATAAATCCCAATCAAAATTGTCAAAGTTTTCAAAGTCCGTACCGGCATAACCGCTCAGTGCGCATTCAGAGAAATGCACGACTTCAGCACCGGCTTCGGCGGCCTCTCTGGTCTGCCGACAAATCCAGTCCGCATTCGCCCGGATGTCGCCGGATACCGGAAACTGACAGCTTGCGATTTTGATTGTACTCTGGGTCATTCCTATTAATTTTGCCTTTTGCCGTTATTTCAGCCCTAATGTTTCATCCAGTCCCAAGATAATATTCATATTCTGAATTGCCTGGCCGGAGGCGCCTTTAATCAGGTTGTCGATAGCAGAAAATACAACAACTTTGCCTTTGACAAACGTCGGGAAAATATGCACATAATTGGTCTTCGCGACATTTTTCACCGCCGGCGGATTGTTTAAAATCTGCACAAACTGCTCACCTTGATAGAACTCCCGGTAGAGTTTTTTAAGTGAATCCGGCGTCACATTGGCAATCGGATCACAATAGACGCTCGACAATATCCCGCGGTCAAACGGCCCGACATGCGGCTGGAACAGCAGTTCGACGGGTTTGCCTGCGACATCGGAGGCCACCTGTTCGATTTCCGGCATATGCCGATGAACACCCACGCCATACGGGTAAATGTTCTCATTCATATACGGAAAGTGGAATCCCGGGGTCGGCTTTTTGCCGCCGCCGGACACGCCGGACACGGAATTGACCACAATCCCGCTGGTCTTGATTAAATTATGCTTTAGCAGCGGCGCCAGGGCCAGACTTGCTCCCGTTGGAAAACAGCCGGGATTGGCGACCAGCTTCGCCCCTTTGATTTTCTCTCTAAATAGCTCCGGCAGACCATAGACCGCATGGGCAAGATTTCCTTGTCTGTATGCGGTTCATAGTATTTCTCATATAACACGAGGTCTTTAATCCGGTAATCAGCACTGAAATCCACAACCTTAACACCCGCCGAAAGCAGCTGCGGAACAACACTCATGGAAACTTTGTGCGGCAGACAGCACAGCGCCACATCCGCCAGCTTTGCCAGCTTTCCCAAATCCAGGGGTTCAATCATCATATCGCACCGCCCGCTAAGCTGCGGATAGATATCGGCAACATTGCCGAATTCCTGCTGAGCCGTCAGGTATGTTAGTTTCACCTCCGGATGCCGCAGAATAATTTCTATGGATTCCACGCCGGTATAACCCCCGGCACCGATAATCGCCACTCGAATCATGACCAGATCAACCTTTCAACACTATAATTAATGGGTATTATACCCTTAAATTAGAAAACCTGAAACTCAAAAAAGCAAACAAAAAAAGTCCTGAATGTTCGATTTGGACCGATAATATAAAACCGTCCGGACGAAGAAGCAGCAAATCCAGCCGTCGACGGGCGAGAAGAAAAGATACGCCGGCTTTTCTCAGAATTATCCAGTATGGCCCAAACTCATATTTCACAATTTAAAGAGCGGGAGTTAATTTTTGAACCTGCTCCGATCACATTTTTCGGTGAGAATACGGATTTAAATGACAAAGCAAAAACATATCTCGCTCAGTTTGCATCAACGCTCCGACAGACCTCCCAGATGGATAAAACGGTCGTCTACATCGTAGGTCTTGGTCCTGACATTGCCTCTCCTCAAAAACAATGGATTATATCAGAGCTTCGAGCCAGAGCGGTTAAGTCCTTTCTGCAGTCGCTCTTGCCTGAAAAAGACGCCGACAATATTCTCTGGTGGGGAGCGGGCCCCGACATGGACGGAGTCAACCCCAGCGCCACAACAAACACACTTCCATATATTCTCGTTGCCACAGAATCTTTGTCAAAATAAGCTTCGGCTTTTTCATCCGGCTTGCTGCAAGCAAGAAAAAAGGCCGCCAGAAACTCTGACGGCCTTGGAAAAAACCTTCTGTATGTGACGGTTAGCGTTTGGAGAACTGGAACCGTCTGCGGGCACCGGCCTTGCCGTATTTCTTTCTTTCAACGGCACGGCTGTCACGTGTCAGGAAGTTGCCTTCACGGAGCTCTTTGAGGAACGCGGGGTTGTAGTTCTTCAGCGCTCTGGCAATACCCAGCATCACGGCACCGGCCTGACCGGTAATTCCGCCGCCAACAACATTGACAAACACATCAAAATCATTCAGACCATTAATGGCCTTCAGAGGAGCCTTCACCGCATTGCGGTCTTTTTCGATCTTGAAATACTCATCGGATTTGGTACCGTTAATATTCAGCTGACCTTTACCCGGTTTAATACGTACACGGGCAACACTGGTTTTGCGACGTCCAATGCCCCACCAGAATCCGCTCTTGGGAGCCGAGGGAGCCGCTGTTTCGCTTGCAGTTTTACCGACCAGCATATTCGGGTCAATCAACGGGCTGATATTTTGATTTTCCGCCATAACCTCTATAATTCCTTAGTTTAAAGTTTCATTTCCAATTTCTGCGGCTGCTGAGCGGCATGCGGATGTTCGCTGCCTTTGTAGACCTTCAGCTTGCTGAGCATTTGATGAGTCAAAGCATTATTCCGGGGCATCATTCGCTTGACAGCTAATTGAATAATCCGTTCCGGATGGCTTTCGATCCATTCGCTAAACTTAATGGTTTTCTGTCCGCCGGGATACCGCGAGTACGTCTGATAAGTCTTGGTCTGGGCCTTGTTGCCGGTGACACGAACTTTCTCAGCGTTAATCACGACCACAAAATCGCCCGTATCGACGTTTTTTGCATAGGTCGGCTTGGTTTTGCCCATCAAAATCATCGCAATCTGGGCCGCCATACGACCCAATACCTTGCCGTCAGCATCAACCAGATGCCACTTGCGTTCCACCGTTTCTTTTGTCGGCATATAACATTTCATAGAGACACTACTCCCAAAGATACTTTATAGAAAGCGGCTTATTATACAGACCAAACCAATACTGTCAACCGTTTTTAGCATTTTTTGAACGAAAATAAATAGAAATCCTCTTTTTGGTGATTTCAGGCCTTGAATTAAGCGTAGAAAATCCCCAATACATACAGGCCTTAAACTGTCTAAACCGTCCAGAAAAAGACGTATCTCTCTTTCCAAAAAGGACTTAACAACACACAGAGTACTTCTGCTTAAACCTCGATTCCAAAGAGGGTTTCAAATAACCCATTTATGACATAAATTAAGGTTTTTCCCTAAAAATCCACCCACCTCAATTTAACGACACATCTTGTCGTATTAGAAGGCGACAACAACATCCACGTGATCAGCCAGCCCAGCTCAAACGGAAAGAGATAAACTTTTTTGTTGAATATTTCAACCTTGAGACCTATAAGGTCTAGAAATAACAACATTCTGAATTCTGGAGAATATTAATGTATTTATTAGGTTATGACTCAGGTACCTCTTCCGTCAAAGCGACTCTGATGGATATTCAGACAGGTAACGTTGTCGCAAGCTGTTCCTGGCCAAAAACGGAAATGCCCATACTTTCGCTGCACGCCGGTTTTGCCGAACAAGATCCGGCGATGTGGTGGGAGGCCCTGAAAGGCGCGACCGCTGCGGTCTTGAATCAATCAGGAATCAATCCAACCGACATCAAGGCTATCGGTATCAGCTACCAAATGCATGGGCTGGTCTGCGTGGACAAGCAGATGGCGGTCATCCGGCCTTCCATTATCTGGTGTGACAGCCGGGCAGTCGAAATCGGACAAAAGGCCGCCGAGGCAATTGGGGCAGAAAAGTGCCTTA
>JBHJNC010000056.1:0-2477 GCA_048497675.1 Gimesia maris | reverse complement strand
GGCTGGGCATTAACGCTCCCCGTTCGGTAGCCGTACATCGCAAGGAAATCTATCTTGCAATCCAGAAAGAAAAACAAGAAGGCAATGGTGAAGAACACCAGAAAAACAACACCCATACCGTAAACAACGCCAAAGCTTCCTAACTCGCTGTTTCTTCATATTATGCTCATCCAGACCCCGCAGTCCCTGCGATTGCGGGGTCTTTTTTTGCATTTCGCGACCTAATTCAAGACCTTTTTAAGATGGAAACTACGGTGCCTTTTGGCTATAATCAGGCAATGAAACTTAAATTTATAATCTGTAAAGTCATTCAAAAGGAAACCTATTGGGTCGCCGCCCGCAGCCCCAATCAAGTGGATATTGTCCTGATGGAACAGGGACTGCACAATACGCCGGATAATCTGCGGTCGGAAGTCCAGAAAGAACTGGACAAAATATGTGACCAAAAAGGAGAACCATACGATGCGATACTGCTGGGCTATGGACTTTGCGGCAACGGCTGTGTGGGTCTCAAAGCAGCCATTAAGACCATCATCCCCCGCGCCCATGACTGCATCACCCTGCTGCTTGGTTCGCGGAAGGCATATCAGGACTATCTCGACTCTCATCGCGGCGTTTATTGGTACAGTGACGGCTGGATTGAAACCAATACCATGCCGGGAAAAGAGCGAGTCGAACGCCTCATTGCCGAATATAGCGAAAAATACGGCGATGATAACGCCCAGTATCTGATGGAAATGGAACAGATGTGGCTCAAAGAGTACAGCTGGGCAACCTATATCGACTGGCATCTGGCCAATTCAAAACAGCAGCAGCACTATACTCAGAATTGTGCTGATTACCTTGGCTGGAAGTACGATTACATCAAAGGCGAATCGGGACTGATGCAAAAGATGGTCGATGGCCAGTGGGACGATGATTTCCTGATTGTAAATCCCGGTCAAACCATCGCCGAAGACCTGACGAATCCCGGAATGATCAAAGCGGTATGATGACCGATCGAATGTCAATCTTATTGGATGTGCTGCTTCCGGTTCTGGTGTTCATTTTGGTTGTGGCCTTGGTATATGCCATCGAACTCCGTCAGATACTGATCTATCTCTATCGCCGCAACAACAACAAGAATACCGCCGGATTACTCACCTCCAAGGCGATGGTTGTCATGCATATTCTTGCGGTGGTCGGGCTGATTTGTATAGTTTACGGCTGGCAGATCGAACCCTACCGGCTGGAGATTACGACCGTCCGCATCGAAACAGATAAGCTAACCGTGCCGCTGCGTGTCGTTCAGATTTCCGACCTGCATTGTGAACGAACCGTGCGGCTGGAACCCATGCTGGCTGCCGCCATCAATCCGCTTAAACCGGATGTGATTGTCTTTACCGGCGATGCAATAAATGAACCCCAGGGGCTCGAACTGTTTCGCAAAACAATGGCAGGTTTAAATGCTTCGATCGGCAAATTCGCCGTTCAAGGCAATTGGGATGATATGCGGATGACCAATCTCGATCGCTTCTCGGATACAGGGTTTATTGTTTTGGATCAGGACGTCCGGGTGCTGGAAAAGAACGGCCAGTCGTTCCGCATCGCCGGCCTGAGCTATCTGAATGGAGAACACAGCGGCCCGGTCATTACCAAACTCAAGCCGGATATGTTTAATCTGTTTTTGTTTCATACTCCCGATTTTGTCGTATGGCTAAAGGACTTGCCGATCGATTTATACCTGTGCGGACATACACACGGCGGACAGGTTGCCCTGCCGTTTCTTGGGCCGGTGATTACCCTGTCGGAGATGGGTAGGGAATTCGGCCGGGGAATGTGTCGATATGAGAATATTATCACCTATACCAATCGCGGTATTGGAATGGATGGCGGAATCGCGCCCCGCGTGCGATTTTTGGCGCGGCCGGAGATAACTGTTTTCGAGATTGTTCCTAAAGCAGCGAAGGACTAATATGACTGGAATGGAATGGGTCACAGTTAGCGGTATCGGGGTCGGCCTTGCGATGGATGCGTTTGCAGTCTCTGTCGTCAGCGGCAGCGTCTATCGCCAGCTTCACATCGGACACGCTCTAAGGATGGCATTGTTTTTCGGCGGCTTTCAGGCGATGATGCCGCTGCTGGGTTGGGCAATGGGGGCGAAAATGGAAACCTATATCAACCCCTACGACCACTGGATCGCATTTATTCTGCTGACCATCATCGGCGGCAAGATGATTTACGAAACCTTCAAATTCAAAGAGGTCGAAGAAAAGCCGCAGGACCCTTCCAGGGTCGCTGTGCTTTTGGTGTTGAGCCTGGCAACCAGCATTGATGCCTTGGTAGTCGGAATCACCTTAACCCTCGTAACTCAGTCCATCTTCGAAGCCGTCGCCGTCATTGGGATTATCACTTTCGGCATCTGTTATCTGGGCTGGGAAATCGGCAAACGCGTCGGCCATTTCTTTGAAAATAAAATCGAAATCCTCGGCGGGCTG
>JBHJNC010000055.1:0-2524 GCA_048497675.1 Gimesia maris | reverse complement strand
CGGCGTAATAATCTGCAGGCCAATCGGCATCCGGTTGGAATCAAATCCGCACGGAAGACTCATCGCCGGTACCCCCGCCAAATTCACCGCAATCGTATACACATCTGCCAGATACATCTGCAAAGGATCGCTGGTCTTTTCCCCCATCTTAAACGCCGTTGTCGGCGCAACCGGCATCATCAGGCAGTCCGCTTTGGCAAACGCCTCGGTAAAATCCCGCCGGATCAAATTCCGCACCTTGAGCGCCTTCAGATAATACGCATCATAATATCCGCTTGACAGCGCGAACGTCCCCAGCATAATCCGCCGCTTGACTTCCGCCCCGAATCCCTCCGCCCGGCTCTTGGAATATACCTCGATATAATCCTTCGTCGCCGCCGACCGATGGCCGTAATGACACCCGTCATACCGCGCCAGGTTGCTCGACGCTTCCGCCGTGGCAATTACGTAATACGCCGCAATCGCATATTCCGAATGCGGCATGGCAACCTCAACAATCGTCGCCCCCGCCTTTTTATACCCCTCAATTGCTGCTTTGACCGCATCCCGAACCGCCGCCTCGGCATGTTCAATAAATTCCGGCACGATGGCAATCCTCAGTCCCGCCACCGGTGTATCCAAATCCCGCAGATAATCCCCAACCGGCGCGCTTGCGTCCTCGATTGACGTACTGTCCCGCCCGTCATGTCCGGCGATCACATTCATCATCAGTGCCGCATCTTCCACACAGCCCGTCATCGGCCCAATCTGGTCCAGGCTTGACCCATAAGCGACCAATCCATATCGCGACACCCGCCCGTAAGTCGGCTTAAGCCCCACAATTCCGCAAAAGCTCGCCGGCTGCCGTATCGACCCGCCGGTATCTGAACCCAATGCCGCCGCACACAGTCCCGCCGCCATCGCCGCCGCCGAACCGCCGCTCGATCCTCCCGGCACACGCGATGGATCATGCGGATTGACCGTCTTTTTCAATCCTGAATTTTCCGTACTCGACCCCATCGCAAACTCGTCGAGATTGGTCTTGCCGAGAATGACCGCATCGGCTGCCAGCAGTTTTTCCACCACATGGGCATTATACGGCGGCTTGAAATTCGCCAAAATCTTCGACCCGCATGTGGTCAGCCCTTCGGTATAGCACAGGTTGTCTTTGACCGCCACCGGCACGCCCGCCATCGCCCCGACTGGCTGCCCGGCGGCAATTTTCGCATCGACCGCTTTGGCCTGCTCCATCGCTTTATCCGCAAACACGCTGATATACGCCCCGATTGCGGCATCCTTGTCAGCGATTCGCTTGAGCAGCGCCGCCGTAACATCCTGACTCTTGATCACCCCGGCCGCAATCTGCGCCTTCAACTCCACCGCACTCATCTGTTCAACCATATCTATAATTTCCCGTAGGGTGGGCTCTGCCCACGCCGTCTTGTTTGGAGTACAGGCTTTAGCCTGATAAAATTCCATGCCGCTCGCGGCATTCCTCACTTTTGCCTTTTTAATTTTAACTTTTAACTTTACTTATGCGTTTGATTCCGCATCCAATATCTGCGGCACCTTAAAGTAATCCTCCACTCGATCCGGGGCATTTTCCAGTGCCTTTTCCGTCTCCAGCGAAGGCCGCACCGTGTCGTCCCGAAACACATTATGTACCGGCAGACAGTGTGCAAGCGGTTCAACGTTTGCCGTATCCAGCTCGTTTAGTTTCTGGATGTACCCGACAATCGACGAAAGCTGTCCGCTGAATAAATCCAGCTCGGCGTCCGTCAGCTCCAGCCGCCCCAGATGGGCGACCTTTTCCGCCTGTTCACGTGTGATTTGTTGGCTCATTGTGCTACCCTGATTGAAATTATCCATTTATTGTATTCGAACGATAGCGTAACAATCGTTAAGAGCTGTTCTTATACCATTGAACCCCTTTTCCGGCAAGTGTTCCTTTTGCATTGTTTTCTGCCTGGATGGAGTAAATGGAACCCGCAAAAAACAATTCAAGAACTCTGTTGTTAGGCTGCAAGATATCTCGGATTCGCCCGATAATATTAAATAATGCGGCCCAAAAGTCAAAAAACTTCAAAAATAGTTAACGATTTCATATTTTATAACCCATTGATAACAAATGACATAAATTTATCTCGCCCGTTTTTTTAAGTTTTTTCTTGATTGACGATTGATATTACAGTAAAATTTCATAGTCAAAAACTCTGGAGGCGGTGGAAAGTCATATCAGGCTTTCACCCCATATATGAAAAGACAGTTGTTGTTACACTGGAGGTACAAGATGAAAAAGAGCATTTTTGCAGTAGCACTACTTGTGATGTGCGCAGTTGCGCAGGCGGGTTTCACCAGTTTTAATTGCACATTTGGGGATGACCCTCAAGAACTCAATCACGATTGGACTTTTGTCAACACGTCAGGTACTGACGAGGACGGGAGCTATGATGCTACTCTGAGTTTAGAGGAAGTCTATAAAGCGCCTTTCCCGAATACGGATGCGGTCAATATGTCTGCCGTAACCAATAGTGATCCTATCGTA
>JBHJNC010000054.1:0-13630 GCA_048497675.1 Gimesia maris | reverse complement strand
GGCTTGTCGAGCAGAACACGCTTTAGGACAGCGGGTAGTCGGCCGTCTAAGGCAGTATATTGAATTTGTTGCCCAATGGGATAACGACAAATGTGGTATAAAACAGGCTTTTAACCACTATTGTTCCCAGAAGACATTGCAGGCCCGGCCCCGTGAGATACAATGAAATCGAAACAAAATAAGGACAACACCATGCCATTAGATCAGATAGACACAGGCAAGACGGTAACGATTGATCATATTGAAGCCGGGGCTGACCTGAAAAACAGACTGGCTGCGATGGGGCTGTTTTCCGACCAGTCCATCCGGGTGATGCAAAATGACCACCGCGGACAGGTCATTGTCGCTGTCAAAGACAGCCGAGTCGTCTTAGGTCGCGGTATGTCACATAAGATTTTCGTAAAGTAAAAATTTTTAATTAAAAAGTTAGGCATAGCTAACATTTCGATATGGAAAAGAAATTAACCATCACCCTGGCCGGCAACCCCAATAGCGGCAAGACCACTCTTTTTAATGCCCTGACCGGCGCCCGACAGCATGTCGCTAATTACCCGGGTGTTACCGTGGAAATCAAAAATGGCCTATGTCATCATCAGGGCCACAAGATCAAGGTCGTCGACCTGCCCGGCACCTACAGCCTAAACGCATATTCACCGGAAGAGCTTGTAGCAAGGCGTTTTATCTTAGAGCAAAAACCGGACGTGGTGGTTGATGTAATCGACTCATCCAATCTGGAACGCAATCTCTATTTGGCCGTACAGCTTATGGAAATGAAAGTCCCGCTGATACTGGCGTTCAATATGGCCGATGTCGCCAAAGCACGCGGTTTGGAATTTGACATTAAGCAGCTTGGCCTGCTCTTAGATGTCCCGATTGTATCCATCATCGCTCGCAAAGAAACGGGCATCACCGCGCTTTTAGATACCGTATTGGAAATCGCGGCAAACTCTCGGTCGCGACGGGCAGAAATTCCTTTCGGTCCGCAAATTGAAGCCCAGCTCGAAAAGCTCTCTGGCCATATCGACCCGCAGATGGAATTCGCTCAGCGTTTTGGAACCCGATGGGTCGCATTGAAATTACTGGAAGGTGACCAGCAAGTTATCGCCGAGATACGCAACACCGAATTACTTGCCAGCCTGGAAGCCTCAATCAAAGAACTCGAGAAACATTACCACGAAAGTCCGGATATCGCCATCGCCGACCGCCGATATGGATTTATCTCCGGGGCGTGCCAGGAAAGCGTCAGATCAACCGTTCAATCCCGTCACAATGTCAGCGACATCGTCGACTCCATATTGACCCATCATTTTTGGGGGCTACCGATCTTTGCGGTGATGATGTACCTGGTCTTCTGGCTGACGTTCAATCTGGGACAATATCCAATGGGCTGGCTGGAGTCGCTCTTTGGCTGGATTGGGGCCGAAATCACGGCAAACTGGCCAAACGCCTGGCCGGATGATCTTCGTTCGCTGACGGTCGATGGCATCATCGGCGGAGTTGGCGGAGTCATTGTCTTCTTGCCGAACATCCTGCTGCTGTTCTTAGGTATCGCCTTTTTGGAAGATACCGGCTATATGGCCAGAGCTGCGTTTCTAATGGACCGAATTATGCATAAAATCGGTCTGCACGGCAAAAGCTTTATCCCGATGCTTATTGGCTTCGGTTGTTCGGTGCCCGCCATTATGGCCACGCGCATCCTCGAAAACCGCCGCACACGGCTAACGACGATGATGGTCATACCGCTATTCAGCTGCGGGGCACGCATTACCATTTATTCACTGATAATCCCGGCATTTTTTCCCCCCGCCTGGCGCGGACCGATGATGTGGCTGATGTATATCATTGGGATAGTCATCGCAGTTTTGCTGGCACGCCTGCTGCGGGACACCCTGTTTCGCGGCCAGACGATTCCATTTGTTATGGAACTGCCCCCCTACCGGATGCCAACCGGCAAAAGCCTGTGGCTGCATACCTGGGATCGAGGCTTGATGTATCTGCAAAAAGCAGGCACGGTCATTCTGGGCTTTTCAATTGCCCTCTGGGTCATGGGAACATATCCGAAGACTTCGTCGGAACAGTTGGCGGGTCTGGATAAACGTGAGCAGCACAGTATCCGTCTGCAAAACTCCATTACCGGCCATATCGGGCGGGCCATAGAACCCGCATTAAAACCGCTGGGATTCGACTGGAAAATCGGCACCGCGATGATTGGAGCCTTCGCGGCCAAAGAAGTCTTTGTCTCTCAAATCGCAATTGTCTATGCGCTCAACGATGAACATCAGGGTATCGAGACGCTCCGACAGCGCATTCGTGAAGATTACTCGGGACTGACAGGCTTTTGTATTATGCTGTTCTGTCTGATTGGAACGCCTTGTATGGCCACCGTCGCTGTCACGGCACGTGAATCGGGGAGCTGGCGATGGGCTGCACTGCAGTACTTGGGATTAACCGTTCTGGCTTATGCGGTCACGCTGATGATATATCATGTTGGCAGGCTGTTTATATAATTCGGTTTCTAAAGTGGATCGCACCAGAATAGCGCAACTGAGCAGGTCATCAGGATTGCGGCGATAATACGCCGAATAAAAATTACGCGGGTGATTTTGGGTTCTAAAGCCGCATAACCAATGTATGACACCAAAACAGCCAGCAGTATTGAAATGATGCCTCGTGTGGACTGAATCACATTCCCAAAAACCACCCCGATTAATGCGAAACAGGCGAACAGGAAAATCATGGCGGCAAACCAGGATACCGCAAATGGGACAGAATAAATCCACGTATCCTTCGAGGTGTTCCTGGGTGTCAATAGAAGCGTAATCAATCCGAAAATACCGCAAAGGATATAACAGAAAGCCACACCGAGCGAAGACCTATGCAGCAGTCCCAGAAAACTGAATTTATCAACCGTCGACTTGCCCCCCAAGTCCGACAAACAATAACACACAGAAGCCAGCAGGACCAATACGATACACTTCCACTGGATACGTTTTCCTGAATACGAAATCAAGAACACCGACACCATAGTCAAGATAACCGCCAGCCATTTCCAGAGATTCAGATTTTGATGAAGGAAACTGCTGATGATTGCCAAAATCAATATCTTGACACCCAAGAGAGGCGAAACCAGCGACGGCTCAAACTTAATTATCGCAGAAAATAAAAAAAACTGCCCCAACAGATAAAAAATAGACATTATCAGCAGGCTTGAAAGATAAACCGAAACTGCTGGCATCGTCTCCGGCAGCAGGAAAAAAGCCAGCGGTATAGACATTATTCCCATCAGAATATGGGATATCGCCAGCAGCTTGACAATGTCATTATTGTGCCTGGCCATAAACAAACGCGAGCACAAGTACGACAGCGACTGAAGAAACGCTGCCGCAAAACCAAACACAACTCCTAATTCAAGCCCATGTGAGACTATGCTCATTCAGTCTCTTTTGAGCTGACAAGCTGATAGACTTCTTCAGGAGAAGAGGCCTTTTCCAGTTTGGCTTTGAATTGTTCATCCAGCAGCAACCGGCTGATGCGTGCCAATGCCTGAATATGAGGGCCGGTTTTATCCGGCGGAGAGACCAGCATCACTACGAGGGTAACCGGCTTATTGTCAATACTGGCAAACTCGATTGGCTCTTTGGCTACACCTATCCCCATAACCAGTTCTTTGACGGCATTGCATTTACCATGAGGAATCGCAATCCCGGAACCAATGCCGGTACTGCGAGTTTGTTCGCGTTCCATAACCGCTTCTAATGCAACCGCAGCATCTTTAATCTGACCGGAAGAAGCGAGAACATTAATCAATTCTTCGATCGCGGACTCTTTGTCTTTACTCTTCAGCGGCGCGCAAATACAATTAGGCTGAAGTATTTGTGTCAGAATCATAATCGGTACCTACCACATTATCTAGTATTGTCTTTTCATATATAAACAAAGCTACTTTTATAGCGATTCCATCAACTCAATGCAATAAGAATCTGGTTTTTATTTCAAGTGTTACCCTGTCTTTATTTAACTACAATTAAACCCCTGAAACACTTTTAGCAATCTCCGCACTGCGTCCGCGCTGTTTGATGGTCCGAACCGGCTGGGGTAGTTTGGAAGTTTCCGAATTCGCAATGGCGATAGCTTCAGTCGCGTTTTCGGCATACAAATCGGCCCCTATTTCTTCCCAAAGTCCTTCGGCCCTGCCGAACACCCCGCCCGAAAGCATAATTCGCATATCCGGAAAGGCGTTAACCTGACGAATCGTATCAATTAACTGACGAACCGAGGGGGCATCCTTACCGTCGACTCCATAAATAATTAGCAATTCCGGATGGAATGAGTGGATAAATGTCATAACATCATCGTAACACACCGTTCCACCCAGAAAACGAGTATCCCAGCCATCACTTTCAAACAGGTCGGAAATCATCTGGCCGCCCAGTTCGGCTTTTTCGTTGTTGGCAGTGCATACCACGATTTTTCGGGCTTTGCCAGCTTTACGAGGCAGCTTATTCTGGAGCTGGTTAACTATGGTACGATTAATACGTGAAGCCATTGCTTCCTGAGCCGAGTCAATCTGGCCGTACCGATAAAGACGGTCGATTTCAACCATAATCGGCCAGATCACTTCCATATAGACCTTATTGGCCGGCGTTCCGGTCTGCAGCACTTCTTCAATGATGGACCGACATTCGATTCGGCTGCCATCCAATAGCGAATTAAGATACCGTTCTAAGACAAATTCTTTAACCATTTTGAACCTCTCTAATATAATTTTTACCAAGTCAATCTTTTACAGCCTCAATAATGTTAATTTGGGTAATTTGTTCACATAAGCAGTATCGGATATGACCTGAAAAAATCTTGAGTTAATTTGGGTAATTTAGAAACACTCCTGCCTATTTCAAAAACACTCATAAATATCTATATCTAATTATCCTATAAGAATTTATAAATATTTTATTAAAATATTGGTCCTATAATAATTCTGAATGAAATGAATAAATAGAAGAAAAAATTTTACCCATTTTAACATTTTTCTTTGTCTCAGGAAAAAATGAAATCCGCCGAATAAAAGACCGATAGCTATATGTATCTTTGTGGCTGGTAAGAGGATATCTAATATTTTATGTATATTGCTCGGACATTTTGGCAACGGACGATCAAGTCCATCGAAAACTTAGGGCGATTTTCTTGCTTTACGGGGTCTTCCTTTAAATGTGTCGCCCTGTCAATCCTTCAGCCCAAATCATACCCCCTGGTCTGGACCCAGATGAACACCATCGGGGTCAAAAGCGTCCCTGTAGTGATGGCGACCGGTGCTTTTGTAGGAATGATCTTAGCAGTCCAGGCCTATGGACAACTTGCGGCGATGGGGCTGGAAGAACGACTTGGTGTTTTAATCAATATTGCCGTAGTTAAGGAATTAGGCCCCGTATTGGCTGCCGTGATGCTGGCCGGCCGGGTCGGCGGCGCACTGACTGCGGAATTAGGCACGATGAATGTCACCGAGCAAATCGCCGCGGTTGAAAGCATGGGGACCAATCCTATCAAATACTTAGTCGCCCCGCGTGTGCTGTCGTGCCTGCTGCTGACGCCGGCACTGATCGTATACGCCGATATGCTGGGTATTCTGGGCGGTTATTTCGTCAGTGTCATCCAATTTAAAATCAACAGCGGCGCCTATTGGGAATTCAGCGCAATGGGTGTCGAACTTTGGGATATCGGCACCGGAATATTCAAAGGCTTTTTCTTCGGCGGCGCCATCGCACTGATTAGCTGCTACAAAGGCTTTACCTGCCGCGAAGGCGCTCAGGGTGTTGGTGAAGCCTGCACCGAAGCATTCGTGGGATGTTTCATCTCGATATTGGCATTAAACTACATCTTTGCCGTGGTTTGGATGCTATCTATAAGACTTTCTGGCCGCTGCGGTCGCTAATATAGGAGTCCGCTTGATTCGATCAGCCATACATCCCAATGATGGAATACTGGTAGCGCTGAATCTGACAAAAACGTTCAGCGGCAGACTCGTACTGGACAACGTCTCGCTGGCCGTTGAAGAGGGCAAGACCACCGTCATCATCGGAGCCAGCGGCTGCGGCAAGACCGTTTTTATGAAACACCTGATTGCCCTGGAACGTCCAAGCCAGGGGCAGGTCTTTTTTCGCGGGCAACGTATTGACGCACTGCGCAATTCTCAACTGGCCGGCATCCGCACACAATTCGGATTCTGCTTCCAGATGGGGGCTTTATTCGACAGCTTGACGGTATATGAAAACATCATCTTCCCCATCCAGCAGCACCGTGTCATCACCGACTACAAAGCCCTCGATGAATTGGTCAAACATAAACTGGCGCTGGTGGGAATGGACGGCTATCAGAATCAATACCCGGCCAGTCTTTCCGGCGGACAAAAAAAACGCGTCTCGCTGGCTCGCGCGATCGCCCTGGATCCGCAGGTGGTTCTGTATGATGAGCCGACAACCGGCCTTGACCCGATTACATCGGATGTCATCAATGAACTGATTCTGAAATTGAAGCGAGAGCTGAAAGTCACCAGCGTGGTTGTCACCCACGATATGAAAAGCGCCTATAAAATCGCTGACCGCATTGTGATGTTCCATCGCGGTAAAATTATCGCTGACGGCGATGCCAACTATATCCGCAATCATCCAAATGAGATCGTCCAGCAATTTATCGAGGGACGCGTCAGCGAGGCGGACTTAGCGGCGCTGCGTCTGGGCGGAACAAAATATCAAACCCAATTCCTGCCGGAAGATTTCAAATAATTCATCACCTTACGGATTGCACGTCTGGCAGGGTTTACGGCCTGCGGCGAGGGCTTGATCTTTCGTCGAATAAACAACTCGGGTTTTATCCCCAATGCGCTTAGCGTGCGAACATGTCGGTTTATGAAATACCTTGCCCGATTTGGAAGCGATAAAGCCTTCGGCGGCAGCAGAGGAAGAGTCTTTCAGTTTTTCAGGGCCTGATGCGGCTGGCGGCGTCTGCACTGCTGACTCTGAATTGTTGGGGACGATCAATTTTTTGGCATAGCCCTTATCAATCAGCATTTGCCCCAGGTCTTTGCCCGCCACATCGATGTCGGCAATAAGACAAAAAGTTTGCCCTCGCTGGATGTTTTTTAATTGCACTGCGGAAGTCAGCACAGAATTCGCATCCACCGCTTTCAATGCGGCATTCAGCGTATCGAGGATAAACGCTCGAACAGTTACGCTAAACTCGGCCTGCGGCTCAAGCCCGCGAATCTGAACAGGGATTTCGCTGCCGACAATCGCGGGCCAGTCGGCAATATCACAATAAATCCGGCACGCCGCATCTACCCGCAAAACCTTTGTTACTGCCGCATCACCAAAGCCGTCGGTTTTAACTTCCTCCTGTTGTGCAAAAACAACTCCGAAACAAAACAAAAACGCCACCCCAAATATTCCTGTCAATCTCATGGTTACTCCCTATTCAATACTTTGTTTGATCAGCAACAGTTTTGACAACAGAATTCGGAATAAATAATTCCTTAACAGATGTTTTTATCAGCATGATTATGGAGAAAACACCAAGAACAGTTCCAAATGGCGCAAAGGTACATTCAATCCCCGCCATCACCAGGCAATAATAGTAGTACACTTTTCGTGACAAAAATCTACCCGTAAGAAAAACGCATACAGCAAATGCCCATCCCGCCAAGATGAACAAGCTTCCAAATATAATGAATATCCAACCGAAAAAATCGGGAGGTGCATCATTATGAGAAGATAATTTTTCAGGTGCACAGACAATTATTATCCCGATAATCACATGCAGTAATGGGAAGCAGGCGAATAGCGCCGAAATACCGGCCAAGACATAATGAAAAATGGACAACAACCTCAAATGATTCAATTCGTCATTCATTCTTTTCTCCTTGCAAAGTTGGTTGAAAGTACGCTCTCATCAGTTATGAATCACAAATTTTCGGCCATATCTTATCCGATTGAACAACCGCCGCTGTTTACCGAACAGCCGCCGGCATCGACCGCACAGCTTCCGCCATCCATTGAGCAAGACCCTCCCGGAGCTGCAGCTTTGGCGGCAACTCTGCGATTATACGGCAATTTCATCAGAAGTATACCCATCATACAGCTATCCGTCAGCCCCGCAAAGAGCAAACCCGAACCAACAAAAATCGGAATCACCAAAAACCATCGGCTGACCAGCAGCCCCAGAAGTGAGCCAACCAGTACCAATCCGCCGGCAATCATCCGCACTTGCCGCTCAAGCGATATCGGCACAGGCTCTTTGACCACCGGATAGGCGCGTTTGAGCCAGCCATTCAAACTCTCTTTGGCTAGACAGATATTCTGCAGCCCCAGCGACAGCAGCATCTCAGCGGCCTGTCCGGCTCTCATCCCTGACCGGCAGGACACAATCCATTTGCCGCCTTTGAGCCGCTCAACCTGACCCGCCAGCGAATCCAATGGAATATTCAGCGATGGCTCAATACGAACCGCTTGATATTCCTCCGGCCGTCGCACATCCAGCAATTTCCACTGACCGCTGTCCAAACGGCGCTTGACCTCCGCCGCGTCAACCGCTTCAATCTCGGCGGCGGTGCCTTTGCGATTCACATCAATAATCGCGTCCATATTAAACGGCTTCGGCAAAGTTTTGGACCGCATGTTTTGTACAAACGCTGTCTTATCCGCTTGAGCCATAAAGGGATTATTCGCTATTTCCGCCCCAATCGTGGATTCGGTGTGGTTTTTGTAATCATGTGACGGATAGACTACGGTCGCCGCATCCAGTGTCTTGAACCGCTGCAGTGTTTCAAACATATCTTCCGGTGAACCATTCTGAAAATCCGTCCGCCCGACTGAACCAATCATCAGGACATCGCCGGTAAAGACCGCGCCTTGTCCAACCAGCGCGATGCTGTCGTCGGTATGGCCGGGGCTGTCCCAGACATCCAGCTTGGCATTGCCGAATGTAATCGTATCGCCGCTGCCGACCCGCTTGGGATTGAGTGAGGAGACCGCATTTTTTGACATATACAAAGGACAGTTAAACTGCGATTTGAGAATGGCCGCCGCTGAAATATGATCCGCATGGGTGTGGGTATCGACAATACCCGCCAACTTCAAGCCCCGCTTGCCAATCAAATCACGATAGACGGCAGACTTGGTAATATGCGGGTCAATCAGCAGGGCCTGCGAACCGGAGGTCAGCAAATAAGAAAAACAGGATCCTGAACGAATCTGTTCAATCGTAAATAACTTTTCCATCGATTTTCTCCTATTCTGTTTTCGCGTTTATCCGGCAATGATTGTACCATAAAGGCCATTTCCGACAAACCTAAAAAACGCCTATTCCGAGCGATTCAGAATTTGCCGCAATGCTTCGTGAATCTTGCCGTTAGTACAGAGTACTTGATTAGGCAAACCAGATGTTCCGCCGGAAAAATCTGTGACCACCCCTCCGGCTCGCTCGACAATAAACGCCCCGGCGGCAATATCATACAGCTTCAAATTCAATTCCCAATAACCTTCGACATTGCCGCAGGCGACATAGCAGCAATCCGCCGCCGCCGAGCCGAAGCGGCGAACAGCCTCGATATGCGGCATCACATGATTCAAAAGCTGCATATTCGGCGAAGCAGCCCCGAGCCGCTGGCAGGCAAAGCCGGTAATCAGGACACTTTCAGCTAATTTCTCATTCGGTGAAACACGGATTGTCTTGCCGTTGAGTGTGGCCGGTCCGTCTTTGACCGCTTCATATAAATCTCCAATGGCAGGCTGATATACCGCCCCCAGAATCGTCTTGCCCTGATAATCCAGAGCAATCGACACCGAATAGTGCGGCAGCCCACGCATAAATGAACTCGTCCCGTCAATCGGGTCAATCACCCAGCGGTAATCATTGCCGGCAATCTTGCCCGCTTCTTCGCCGTAAATACTGTGGTCTGGAAATTCTCGCTGGATGCGTTCAATAATAAATTTTTCGGTCGCCACATCCGCTTCGGTAACATAATCCCGGAACGCTTTATTGCTGATTTGAAGCGTATCTTTCTTCTTGCGGAAATCCAGCGTAACCTCGCCGGCTCCCTGAATCAATTGATACAAAAAACGCTGTGCCTGTTTCAGGTCTATCATATCAGATTTCCCTATCTATTGCCTCGGCGACGCGTTTGGCACGCTTCATTAAATCTTTCAAAACCGCCGGCGTAATTGACTGGGCTCCATCGGATGCGGCGTGTTCAGGATCAAGATGACATTCAATTATCAATCCATCCGCCCCGGCGGCAACTGACGCCAGACACATCGGCGGCACTAAGTGCGAATGACCTGTGCCGTGCGAAGGATCAACCAGCACCGGCAAATGCGTCATCTCGTGCAGCTCCGGGACTGCCGCCAGCGGCAGCGTATTGCGGACATAATCTTCAAACGTCCGAATCCCCCGCTCACAGAGCATCACATTTTTATTGCCGGAATTGATGATATATTCCGCCGCCAGCAGCAATTCTTCCAGCGATGCGCTCATCCCACGCTTGAGCAGTACAGGCCGTGAGGTCTTTCCCACCGCTTCAAGCAGCGGGAAATGCTGCATATTCCGCGCCCCAATCTGGAGCACGTCGGAGTATTGAGCCACCAACAGCACCTGGTCGACAGCAACCACTTCGGTGACAATTGCGAGTCCGGTGATCTCACGCGCCTCAGCCAAAATCTCTAATCCCTCTTTACCAAGCCCTTGGAAACTGTACGGGCTGGAACGAGGCTTAAATGCCCCGCCGCGAATACCGATGCAGCCGGCATCTTTCACAGCCTTGGCGGTATCCAGCAGCTGTTTGCGGTTTTCCACCGAACAGGGCCCGGCGATTATGCCGACTTTTTTGCCACCCATCGGAAAACCCTGCGGGCCAATCGGAATAATCGAGCGGTCTTTTTTGACTTCCCGCGAGGCGATTTTGTACGGCGCCAGAATGGGAACAATTTTCTCGACCATCGGAGCCGTTTCAATAGCGCCTTTATCCACCGCCCGTTTATCGCCGATACACGCAATCACCGTCCGGTCGGTACCGCAAATCACATGTTCTTTCAGCCCGTACTCTCGAACCAAATCCACAACATGCTGAACCTGGTGTTTGTCGGCGCCGGCCTTCATGACAATAATCATAGTCTAACCTTTTCTAATTAGATAACTTCAAGTATAGTAAACGGAGTATTATAATGAATATGAACATTTTTTCCAGTGCAAGATAGATAAATACAGGACTTTGCTATGCGTCTATTAGTAATATCAGACATCCATGGTCATGTGGATATGGTTCGACGGTTATTGACATCTGAAAAAAACTCGGATGCAATTATTATCGCCGGCGATATCACGAATTTCGGCGGCTATGAAGCCGCTGCCACCGTTCTCGGCCCCATATTGGACAAAAAGATACCGGTTTTTGCCGTCGCCGGCAATTGCGATACAGATACGGTCGAAACCTATCTCAACGATCAAAAAATAGGGCTCGATGGCGATTGCGTCAAGTGGGGTAATTACAGCTTGATTGGCGTTGGCGGCTCATTGCCCTGTCCGGGCAACACTCCCAGTGAACACAACGAGGATTTCTTTGCCGCTGAACTCAATAAGGTATTTCAGCCAACTGCCAACCCGCTGATTGTCGTCAGCCATCAACCCGCATGGAAGACTCATCTGGATTTGGTCGCCGGCCACCATCGGGGAAGCCAGGCAATCCGCACATTTATCGAAAACCGCAAGCCGATTCTCGCCATCAGCGGGCATATCCACGAAGCTTTCGGCACAGACAAAATTGGCCCAACAACCTTAGTCAATCCCGGCCCGCTCAAGCAGGGCCGATATGCGATTGTGGACATAGATTGTCACCAAGTACAGGCTTGCTTTAAACTCATCCAATAAAGATTCATTTTTCGGCCTTGACGCGTCTGGAAATCATCTGTATGATACCGGTTTGTGATTGGGGAATGGTGTAATGGTAGCACCGCTGACTCTGGATCAGCTAGTTGGGGTTCGAGTCCCTATTCCCCAGAATACTTGGCCTCCTGCTCCAGACAGGAGGCTTTTTTATGCGCTAAGGCAAGGTTTTTTGTCCTGAATTTATGGGGAAAATGAAAAGTCAATCTGTGTTTCTTCCGATATATAGAATCAGGACATCAAGCGTCAGCCAATTGTCTGCGTGACACAGCGTCCGAGAAAAATGTAGAAAATAAACAGAAACAAGCAAAAGGATTCTGAATGATTTATCAACCTTCACACAAAATGCAGCGGCAAATCGAACCGGCAAATCTGGACGCTCGTCTTCAAGTTCAGTACCAGCGAACCCGTGAAATGACCATTGACGATTTGCTGCTGGAAAATCGGATTGTTTTCCTTATCGGAGAGATTTCCTATCGTTTAGCCTCAGAAGTGATTATGAAGCTTCTGTATCTGGATAATCTTAAACGCGGCGTGGAAATCAGCCTGTATATCAATTCGCCCGGCGGCTCCGTGGACGACACGATGGCTATCTATGATACCATCCGGTTTATCGGTTCACCGGTGGCGACATTCTGTATCGGCCGGGCACAATCCGGCGGTGCGGTCATACTCGCAGCCGGAACCAAAGGCCGGCGCCATGCCCTGCCCCATGCCAAGATTATGCTGCACCAGCCCTGGGGCGGAGTCACCGGACAAGCCGAAGACATTCGCATTCAGGCCGAAGAAATCACCAAATCCAAACGGATGATCAATGAAGTCCTTTCCAAACATACGGGATTAACACCCGAAAAGCTGGCCGAAGAAACCGAACGCGACCGCTATATGACAGCCGAAGAAGCCAAGACATGGGGACTGATTGACGACGTTCTCAAGGAAAAAGAAGACGAACCGGAAAAGAAATAACCGCCGAACTTTTCGGCTTAGGATAAAGAGGCAAATATGACCTTTAGCAACAATCTTGTACCTATCGTAATTGAAAAAACCGGACGCGGCGAGCGGGCTTATGACATTTACTCACGCCTGCTTAAAGACCGTATTATTTTCCTGGGCGGGCCGGTTGACGATGACTCGGCGAACCTGATTATCGCTCAGATGCTCTTTTTGAGCAATGAGGACAACTCCTCCGACATTCATTTTTACATTAATTCGCCTGGCGGTTCGATTACCGCAGGACTGGCAATTTACGACACCATGCGGTTCCTGCGGTGCAATGTCGCGACCTACTGTGTTGGCCAGGCCGCCAGCATGGGCGCGGTCTTATTCGCCGGCGGCGAAAAAGGCAAGCGGTTCATCTTGCCCAACAGCCGTGTACTGCTGCACCAGCCGCTCTTAAGCGGACAGATGGTCGCCCCGGCGACGGATTTGGAAATTGAAGCCAAGGAAATCCTCCGCCTGCGCAGCCGGCTCTATCAGATTCTGTCCGACCATACCGGCAAAGACGTAAACAAGATACAGAAAGACTGCGACCGCAATCTCTGGCTGGAAGCGGAAGAGTCCGTTCAATACGGTCTTGCCGATTCGATTTTGTGTAAAGAACCGGACATTAAACACAGTCCCATCGAAGAATAATTCGAAGTGATTGACAGTGAAACTTAGACGGCTCAGTTTGATTTTACCGCAGCGCCGACAGGTGATGATC
>JBHJNC010000053.1:0-19312 GCA_048497675.1 Gimesia maris | reverse complement strand
CGGTTTTTCGGTATTCCCGGCCTGGGGTACCTGATGATTGAAGCGATTTCGTCGCGTGACTTTTTTATCATCAATGCGATGACCTTTATCTTTTCACTGCTGATTGTGGTTTTTACCCTGCTGACCGATATTTGCTATGCTTTGGTTGACCCGCGTGTCAGTTTTAAATAGTTCTTAGTTCGTAGAAAAGAGTTGAAAACGCTATAGGATAAATATGGATACAGCAACACTCAATGAGATTTCTCGCGGCTACTGGTCGGATGCGTTTCGCCGATTGCGAAAGCGCAAGCTGGCGATGGTCTGTTTTGCCGTGATTATCGTCTATGCCGCCATAGCGGGCTTCGTCTGGATTGGCGACCTGCTGGTAACCAAGCTGCACTGGAAGATCCCGCTGGTGCAGTGGAATCAGCAAGTAGGAGCCAATTACCAAAAACCGATGGCTGAGTTCGACTACGTGCCGGAACTCCAGACTGAAAAAGTTCACGGATGGTCGCTCTTGGGAACTGATTTTCTGGGGCAATCGACACTGCGTAAAACCATCTACGGGGCAAAGACGGCCATCATGGTTGCCCTCTGTGCCTCGCTTATTAGCATTCTTATCGGTGTTCCACTCGGTGCAATCGCCGGCTATTATCGCGGCTGGGTGGATGACGCCATCGTCTGGTTTTATACCACGTTGGGCACGATCCCCTATATCCTGCTGCTGATGGCGTTTGCGGTGGTGCTGCGCAATAAAACCATCTGCGGCGTCGAAATCCGGGGTTCAACGGCAGTTTTTCTGGCCATCGGGCTAACCAGTTGGGTCGGTCTGTGCCGTCTGATTCGCGGCGAAATCATCAAACGCAAGGAAAGCGAATATGTCCTTGCCGCCCGTGCGATGGGGTGTTCCGATTTCCGCATTTTGTTCGTCCATTTGCTGCCGAATGTTTTTCACATTATTTTAATCAATTTCTCGCTGCGTTTTGTCGGCTTTATTCATGCGGAAGTGATTTTAAGCTTTCTGGGCCTGGGCGAAACGGATAAGCCCAGTTGGGGGGCGATGATTGACGCGGCTCGCACCGAACTGGCCCGCGATGTCTGGTGGGAAATGGCCGCTGCGACCGTTGCGATTTTTATTATCTCGCTGGCCCTGAATATCTTCAGTGATGCCCTGCGGGATTGTCTGGACCCGAAACTAAGGATGGACTAAGCCGATGAACGATAATGATGCTCTACTTTCTGTGCGGAATCTTTCAACGCACTTTTTCACCCAGCAGGGGCAGGCCAAAGCTGTCCAAAATGTCAGCTTCGATATTGCCCCTGGCCAGACCGTTGCTCTTGTCGGCGAAAGCGGCTGCGGCAAAAGCGTAACGTCGCTGTCAATTTTGCGGCTGATTCCAGACCCGCCGGGCAAAATTGTCGGCGGTCAAATTCTGTTTAACGGCAATAATCTCCTGGATCTGCCCGAAAGTCAAATGCGGGCGATTCGCGGCAACGATATCGCGATGATTTTTCAGGAGCCGATGACCAGCCTCAATCCTGTATTTACCATTGGCAACCAGATTGTCGAGGCGATTGCTCTCCATCAGGGCATCAAAGGACAGGCCGCCAAAAATCGGGCCATAGAAATGCTCCGCAAAGTTGGTATTGCCGATCCGGACCGTCGTGTTGACGAATACCCCCATCAGATGTCCGGCGGGATGCGTCAGCGGGTGATGATTGCGATGGCGCTGTCCTGTTCGCCGAGCCTGCTGATTGCCGATGAACCGACCACGGCGCTGGATGTGACCATTCAGGCCCAGATTCTCGATTTGCTCCGCCGTCTCCAGCAGGACAACAAAATGAGCATCCTGCTGATTACCCACGACCTTGGCGTGGTTGCCGAAATGGCGCAGAAAGTGGTGGTGATGTATGCCTCCAAAGTCGCCGAGAAAGCCGATGTTAGCAGTCTGTTTGCCGAGCCGCTGCATCCCTATACACAGGGGCTTTTGCGGTCGCTGCCGCGTCTGGGTGAGCGTAAAGACCGCCTGGAGATTATCGGCGGGGCGGTTCCCAATCCCGTCGCCTTTCCTGCCGGCTGTAAGTTTCACCCGCGATGCCCAGTCGGCTGCAATGACAAACGCTGCCAGACGGTTGAGCCGGAATTAAAAGAAGTCTCGCCCAGCCATTATGTAGCCTGCTGGTACGCCAAAGGGTATGAAAAGTAACCCGCCTTATAAGATGAAAGTTCGATATATGGCAGATAACAAAATATTACTGGAAGTCAAAAACCTAAAAACGCATTTCCCGATTCGCCGAGGATTGTTTAATAAAACCGGTGGCTTTGTCAAAGCCGTTGACGGAGTAAGCTTTGCCGTGCGGCAGGGGTCAACGATGGGGCTAGTCGGCGAAAGCGGCTGCGGCAAAACCACGGTAGGGCGAACACTGCTTGGGCTGATTCCCGCGACTGCCGGGCAGGTTGCTTTTGATGGTCAGGATGTACTCGGCTCATCCTCGTTTCGGCTAAAAAAGCTCCGCCGTCAGATGCAGATGATGTTTCAAGACCCCTATGGCTCGCTCAATCCCCGAATGACTGTCGAAGATATTGTCGGCGAAGGGTTAACGGTTCACCATATTGCCCGCGGCAAACAGCGTCGTCAGCGTGTGGCTGAAATTCTCGACCAAGTCGGCCTGTCGCCTCGTTTTGCAGGCCGCTTCCCTCACGAATTTTCCGGCGGCCAGCGGCAGCGTATCGGTATCGCCCGCGCTCTGGCGGTGAGCCCCCAATTCATCGTCTGTGACGAACCCGTCAGCGCCTTGGATGTCTCTATTCAGTCTCAAATTATCAACCTCCTTCAGGATCTACAGGACAAACTTGGCCTGACATATCTCTTTATTGCTCATGACCTGGCTGTCGTTGAGCATATCAGCGACTATGTTGCGGTGATGTATCTGGGGCGTATTGTCGAGTATGCAAGCCGGGATGGGATTTACAGTAATCCCCTGCACCCGTATACCAAATCTCTGCTGAGTGCTATCCCCGAACCAAATCCGGGCAAAAAGTGTACCCGTATTGTCCTGAAAGGTGAGGTGCCAAGCCCGTCCAATCCGCCTAAAGGCTGCCATTTTCATCCCCGCTGCCCTTGGGCCGAAGACCGCTGCAAAACCGAAGACCAGGCTCTCGAATCAAAGTGTCCAGAGCATCTGGCCGCCTGCTGGAAAGCGGATAAAATAGGATGAAAATACTCGGGAACCTGCTTAGGCAATTGACTAAGGACGTTCGATTCTGTATAATTGTTAATATGGGAGAAATGGATTGATGGACAGCAAAGGAATTATGCGGACAGAGTTGCGTGACGGTATATTGATCGTCCAGTTTACAACTCCATCTATCGGTGCCGGCGGAGATATCCAAGAGCTTTCACGCCAACTGCATATCATCATAGAACAGGCTATGCCTGCAAAACTCATTGTTGATTTTGCGATGGTTTCATTCTTCAGCTCACAGGTTCTTGGTATGCTGGTGGATATTTGGCGGCGGTTGAAAGACTGCGGCGGCAAAGTTGTCGTAAGCGGTATCAACCCTAATTTGACACGTGTTTTCAGGATTACCAATTTAGATAAGATTTTCGAGTTTTACCCCAATACCGATTCGGCTGTCAAGGCGTTGGCCCAGCCTCATCAGGCGAATGGCTAAAGGGATTGCATGAATACTATAATGTGGGCTTGAAAGGGTGCATAAGGTGCATATCGATACTCAATTTTCAATTTTTATGGTCAATAAACCCGGTATTTTGTCACGTGTGCTCAGTGCGCTGGCAATAGCAAAAATCAATATCGTTGCGATGACGATGATGGACTCGGCGGAGCACGGTGTGATGCGGCTGGTCGGCGCGGGCCATGAAAAGACGCGTGCTGTGCTGAATCAGCTCAATCTGCAATTTAGCGAAACGGATGTGCTCTGTGTTAATTTGCCCAACAAGGCAGGTGCCCTTGCTGATATCGCAGCCAAGCTGGCCTTGGCCCATATCAATATTTCGTATGCGTATGTAACTGCCGGGGCAAGAGGGGGACGAACCACAGGCATCCTGAAGGTGGCAGATGTGAAGAAGGCGATGAAGATTCTTTCCGGCGACGCCGCTTTGCATCACGAACAAAACGTCAGGAATGTTCCTTCTCCACGCAGATAATAAAATCGAGAGATTTATTATTCTCTCAGTCAAATTATGCAATGGTTCCGAGATATTATGTACGAGGAGCTGTGGGCATGTTGCTGGCCGGCAGGGCGGCAAGGCAGATTTGTTAGGAATGGCAAATAAAAAAGGGCGAACATTTAAGTTCGCCCTTTAGCTTGCAGGGTGATTCTGAAAGTCAGATATTCGCAGCTAATTTTATGCTTCGATGTTTTCGATGGTGACTTGCAGATATTTCTGGCGATGGCCGATCTTGGTGCCGCTGTTTTTGCGACGACGGAATGTCTGGGCGATAATCTTGGGGCCCTTGACAACGCCTTCGGCGGCGGTGGTCTTAAAGCTGGCAATCACTTTGGCGCCTTCCAGATAGGGGGTGCCAATCTTGACCTGCTGGCCGTCGCTGACGAACAGCACTTTGTTCAGTTCGATTGTTTTTGCATCGGGGGCAACTTCGGTCAATTCGATTTCAATGACGTCGCCTTTGGATACTTTATACTGCTTTGCGCCTTGTTCAATAATCGCGTACATCGCAACTCCTGATTTATCTATCACTTAATGAGACTGCTTCAATTCACAATAAAGACCCGTTATTCTAAGGTGGCCGGGGAAAAAGTAAAGAAAAAAATGTCAAAAGGATATATTTTTCCTTAAGGATGGTTTCATTCCTGAAAAAATATGGTATTTTTAGAACATCATTTTATGACTTTTTGACGACATATTAGTATGTGTTCTGTGAAAAGTGTAAATAACAGGTCTGATTAGTCTTTAATATGTGGAGTTGCCGCAATATGGAACTTGCGATGGTCAACGATGATTTGATGCCGATTGAGAAACTGGATGCCGCTTATCAGGATCGAGGGACTTTTTTTGGCGATGGCGTTTATGAGGTTCTGCGAAGTTATGATGGGCGGATTTTTGCCCTTGAGGAACACATGGAGCGATTTGCCCGCAGCCTCAAGGAGATATGGATTGACGGAATTGACGTTGGAAGCATTAAGCAGAAAGTTGTAAATGCTTATGAAAAATCAGGTTATGTGAATGCTCGTCTGTACTTCCATATTACTCGCGGGTCTGAGCCGCGGAATCATGTGCCGGGCAAAGGCATAAAACCCAATTTCCTGCTTACGGTTAATGAGTTGAAAGATAAGCCCGGCGAGAAAGAACACGGAATTAAGGTGTGTACTTATCCGGATTTGCGGTGGAAGCGGTGTGATATTAAATCGCTGAATCTGCTGCCGAATGTGATGGCCAAGATGGTTGCCGAGCAAAAGGGCTGTTATGAGGCGATTTTGGTCAATGACGCCGGCGAGATAACCGAAGGCTCAGGAAGTGCGTTTTTTGCGGTGGATACTCAGCAGAAAGCGTTGATAACACGACCTTTAGGGTCGGATATTCTGCCTTCGATTACGCGGTCGATTGTGGTCAGGATCGCCAAAAACTGCGGGCTGGATATTATCGAGAAAAATCTTACGCCCGCTCAGGCCGCTCAGTGCGGGGAGCTGGTGATGGCGGTAACGACCAAAGACATTGTGCCGATTGTTGCTTTTGACGGGCAGACCATCGGAAACGGCAAGTGCGGCAAGCACACCAAAGCCCTGATTGAAGAATTTGCCAAGCTGGCACGAGGCAAATAGTCTAATCAGCCATACAAAAAGAAAAAGGCGGGTTTTGTTGGAATCCCGCCTTTTTTTGTTTATTACCGGTGCTTGAGCATCAGTTCTATGTCTTCGAGCAGGGCCTGAAGGTCTTCTTCGTGTTCGACTTCCTGCTGGATAATCTGCAGTACGATGTTGTAGGTTACCGGGTCAACATTCTGGGTCTTTTCCATCAGCTTTTTGTAGGTTGTGATGGCGCACTGCTCGCCCTTGATGTTTTGCTTGAGGATAGCCTCAACATAGACATCGTCCGGGGCGTCGTAGCCGCAATTCGTGAATTTATACCAGTCTTTGGGATTGTTTATGGGTATGCCTCCAAGCTGGATGATACGGGTCGTAAGCATCAGTGAGTGGTTGAGTTCTTCAGTGGCGTGCAGTTCGAGTTCGGAGATGACGGCGTCTTTCATAGGGCCTTTGATGACCTTAGCCCCAATCCAGTATTGATAATAAGCCAGCCATTCGTCACAGAACGCCCGATTGAGCAGGTCAAGCAGTACCTTGACATCCATCCCGACAATTTCGATGCCTTTTGTTCCCATAGTCAGTCCTTTCCAAATAGTCTTTTCCCCCTAAAACACTATAGACATCTGGACATTGGAAGTCAAGGATTCCGTGCGTAATTAAACAATTGAAAAGGGCAAGTCTTTCCGATATATACAGGGTCGATAATTTACCGGAAAGACAATCAAGGATGAACTTGCCATGAATTTGCAGGATGATACACAACCGCTGCGGAGGCGTGTGGCCCAAAGCGGAGCCATTTTGACCGCAGCCGTCGGGTTTGAGCGGGCAATGCGTTTGGTGCGTTCTATCGCACTGGCCAAACTGATTGCCCCGGCGGATATGGGGCTGGTTACGCTGTGTGCGGTGGTGTTGACGGTCTTTGAGACGGCCGGCGAGGCCGGCATCCGGATGTCGGTGATCCAAAATAAGCAAGGGGATAGGCCGGAGTTTTTGAATGCGGCATGGTGGTTTCAGTCGCTGCGAGGGCTGGGATTAACTGTTTTGGGGGTAATTCTGGCAGGGTTGATATCAACGGGTATACTTCATAAGCCGGAATTGACACCCTTGCTGCGGGCGGCCTTTTTGGCGGTTGTCTTTAACGCGATGGTTAGTCCGGCATCGTTTCTTCTGGAAAGACATCTGCGGTTTGGATGGTACGTGATTCTTAACCAAGGGACGATGCTGATTGGTACCTTTTTGACAATTGGGCTGGCTTTCTGGATGCGGAATGCGTGGCCGCTGATTATCGGGATTGCCGCCGAAGGTGCGATTAAGCTCATATTGTCATTTATCATTTGTCCATTTTTGCCGCGTTTTCAGATAGACCGAAACGCGTTGGGGGAACTTTTTCGATTTGCACGGGGGCTGATGGGGATGCCGCTACTTACGTTGGCGGCCATGTATGCGGACGTCCTGGTATTAGGGCGAATGCTCAGCAGTGCTGAGGTTGGATACTATGGCATGGCTGCGCTGCTGGCGCGTATGCCGCGGGATATTGCGATGCAGGTGGCGGGCAAGTTGCTGCTGCCGGCGTTTGCGGCCCGGCAAGAGCATTCGGAATCGCTTTGCAGGGGGCTGATGATGGCTTCACGGTGGATGACATTGGCCGCTGGACCGCTTGCTGTTTTTTTTGCGGTCTGGGCCGGGCCAATTCTGATTTTAGCTTCGCGGCCTGAATATGTTCAGGCCGCCGGAGCATTTGCGGTATTGGCAGGGGCCGTATTTTTACGGGTTCATGGGGTTATCCTGTGGAATTATTATATCGCGACAGCTCAGCTAAAGCAGAACCGGGTATTTACCCTTGTGCGGGTGGCCGTTCTGGCAGTACTGATTTATCCCCTGATTCAAAGGTATGGAATGTCAGGTGCGGCCTGGGCGGTGCTGGCTGGTGAGGCGGTTGGATTTGTTATGCAGGTATTCAGGTTGAATGTAAGAATTCACTCTGCCGCGTCAGAATACTTGAAAAGCTTGCTTCCAGGAGCGATTTTATCGGTCGTTGTCGGCATTCTTGGCATTATTTTGCACATCGTGACTGACTTTGGGGTGTGGTTCGATTTTTTGGTCGGCATAAGCATATTAGGGCTGGGTTATATGTTGGCTGGCTGTCGCGAATACCCCCAAATCAGGAATTTTATCAAGAAAAAGTGACGAATAGCATTTTCTTGTTCTTTTTTCACAATAACCCAAAAAAAGCATTTTTTTGTTTGCATAATAGAAGCAATAAGATATTATGTATCTGTAAATGAACCATCGCTATAGCATCTACGTAATAGAAGATAATAAATAATGTTTAGTTCACTTTTAATGTGTTTAAAAAGTATACTACAAAAAGAGTAGAATTTCAGGAGAACGAATTATGAAGTTATCGTCAAGAACTCGTTACGGCGTAAGAGCAATGTTGGAATTAGCTCGTGAATACGGCAAAAAACCCCTTCAGATTAAATCCATTGCGGACCGTGAGGATATTTCCAATAAATATCTCGAGCAGCTTGTTGCGATGCTCAAATCATCCGGCCTGGTTCGCAGTGTCCGTGGTCCTCGCGGCGGCTATATGCTGGCCCGCAACCCAGCAGAAATCAAGTTAAGCGAAATCTTTACCACATTAGAAGGTCCATTGGTTGCCGTGGAATGCGTTGAGCATACAAAGTTCACTCCGAATTGCAGCGATTGCGCAACACGCGTAATTTGGACAGAAATGTATAAGGCCCTGATGACTGTATTGGATACCACGACTCTAAAAGAGTTATCCGAGCGAGCCGACAAGATTCACGGCGGTACCTACCAGATATAAGAGGCCTTTATGGCTCGTATTTATGATGATGTTACGCAGACGATTGGACGGACCCCCTTGGTCCGTCTCAATCGGATGGGCGGAGCAAATGCAGTTGTATTAGCTAAAATGGAGTCGTTTAATCCGTGCAGCTCGGTTAAAGACCGTATTGCCTTATTTATGATAAACGATGCCGAGCAGCGTGGTATTTTGAATAAAGAAACCGTGCTTATCGAGCCAACCAGCGGCAATACGGGAATTGGTTTGGCTTTTATCTGTGCTGCCCGCGGTTATAAGCTCATTTTAACGATGCCGGAGTCGATGAGTCTTGAACGCCGGAAATTGCTTAAAATTTTGGGCGCCCAGATTGTTTTAACGCCGGCGGCAAAAGGGATGAAAGGGGCAATTGAAGAGGCTCAGCGGCTGAATCAAGAGACGCCCAATTCATTGATTTTGCAGCAATTTTGCAATGCGGCCAATCCGGAGGCCCATCGCAAAACAACGGCCGAAGAGCTGTGGTCCGATACCGACGGCAAGATTGATATTCTTGTTTCCGGCGTCGGAACCGGAGGCACCATTACCGGCTGCGGCGAGGTTCTCAAGTCGCGCAACCCCGCTATTCGGATTGTTGCGGTAGAGCCGGCGGATTCGCCTGTTCTGAGCGGCGGCAATCCCGGCCCGCATAAAATTCAGGGCATCGGCGCGGGTTTTGTGCCGAAGGTTTTAAATCGCAGTGTGATCGACGAGATTGTTACTGTGACCAATGACCAGGCGTTTGCCGCAGCCCGACAATTGGCTGCAGAAGAAGGGATACTGGCCGGTATCAGCGCCGGTGCGGCGTGCTATGCTGCATGTCAACTGGCCGGCAAGCCCGAAAATAAGGGAAAGACGATTGTCTTTATTATGTGTGATACAGGTGAACGATATCTTTCGACGGACTTGTACGCACAGGTGTAATTAACAAGCACTTAATTCCAAATATTGAATTCCGGCAAAGCTTCAATCAGGGCGGTGATGAATACAGATTGCGATAGATTTGTTATTTCTTACCCGCTCTTTTTGCTTTATGGGAAGGTCGCCGGGTTTCGAGTATGATGGAATGTATTTTGCCGCAAGGGCGGCGTTAAGGGGTTTTTATGCCTTATGAGCATTTTAGCAGTGATCAATTAGATCGGCTGACACAAGATATTTTAAGATCGTATGAAAATGACGTTGGTACGAATTTTATTGACGCCAAAAATCTGCCGGTACGTGAAAAGATACTGTACATATTAGATTCCCTGATGGAGCTGTTGTTTCCGGGGTATACGGGCAATCGTCTGATTACCAGCGACAACATCCGTTCGGTCGTGCAGGAGATCTTAATTACGATGCGGCGCGAACTGGCGGTTCAGATTGAATTGGCTCTGCGGTTTAACTGCAAACTGAAAGACTGCCCGGCCTGTGACTGCAGGGATTTGGCGCATGAATTCAGTCAAAAAATACTCGACAAAATTCCTTATCTCCGTTCGATGCTCAAAGACGATGTTCAGGCAGCTTATGATGGAGATCCTGCGGCGAAGGCCCCCGAGGAAGTGGTGCTAAGTTATCCGTACCTGATAGCCCTGGCGATTCACCGAATTGCTCATGAGCTGTATCTGCTGGATATTCCGCTGATTCCCCGAATGATGGCCGAACATGCACATTCCCAGACAGGCATCGATATTCATCCCGGCGCGACCATCGGCAGACGTTTCTTCATCGATCACGGGACCGGCGTTGTCATCGGCGAAACGGCCGTTATCGGCGATAATGTCAAGATTTATCAAGGGGTGACTCTGGGCGCGATCAGTTTTCCCAAAGATGAACAAGGCCATATTATTCGCGGTAAGAAGCGTCATCCAACGCTGGAAAACGATGTTACCGTGTATGCAGAAGCGACGATTCTCGGCGATATTGTCATCGGTCAGGGTGCGGTTATCGGCGGCAATGTGTGGATTCGAGAGTCTGTACCGGCAGGCGGGGTTGTGTCGATGGCCAAGCCCGAGTCGCTGTATGTAACACGTGATCGAAAAAAGCCTGCAAAAAAGGATTCGGAGTAACACAGTGAGTGTGTCGCTAATAGATAAAATACGAAACCTTAAAACGCGGCGCAACGCGGTTATCCTTGCTCATAATTATCAATCTCCGGATATTCAGGATATTGCCGATTATGTTGGCGACTCTCTGGGGCTGAGTATTCAGGCATCACAAACAAAGGCGGATGTGATTGTTTTCTGCGGCGTTCTGTTTATGGCGGAAACCGCGTCGATATTGTCTCCTGACAAGACGGTGCTGCTGCCCGATATTCACGCCGGCTGTCCTATGGCGGATATGATTACTGCTTCTCAGCTTGCTCGGCTCAAGAGTGAGCACCCTGACGCACTGGTTGTCTGCTATGTCAATTCCACAGCGGAAGTCAAGGCGTTGAGTGATTATTGCTGTACCAGCTCCAACGCGGTCAAACTGGTCGGCAATCTGCCCAAAGACAAAGAAATTATTTTCGTTCCCGATCAGCATCTGGGGCGATTTGTTGAGGAGCGAACGGGGCGGAAGATGATTTTATGGCCGGGTTTTTGTCCGACACATCAATGGGTATCCGACGCTGACGTTACGGAAGTACGCAGGGCACACCCGAAAGCGATTGTGCTGGCACACCCGGAATGTTCTCCTGCGGTGCGGGCGGTGGCGGATGAATTGCTCAGCACCGGGCAGATGATTGCCTATGCGGGGAAATCACCTTCCAGGGAATTTATTATTGTTACCGAAGAAGGGATTATTCATTCTCTTAAGAAAAAATATCCGGACAAGTCCTTTTATATTGCTTCCTGCAAGATGGTTTGTCCGAATATGAAAAAAATAACCCTGGAAAAAGTCCTGTGGTCGCTTGAGGACATGAGGCCGGTAATCAGCGTGCCTGAAGAGATTCGAATCAAGGCCAAGCGGTCGCTGGATCGAATGCTTGAGGCTCTGCCGGACAAATCATAGTATTTCCAGAGATTCAATAACTCAATGATAAGGAATCGTTCAATGAGCGATACAAAAAAATACAGACTTGAAACACTGGCCCTTCATGCCGGGCAAGAGATTGACCCGACCACACAGAGCCGGGCGGTGCCGATTTATCAAACTACCAGTTATGTCTTTAAAGACAGTGATCATGCCGCCAATTTGTTTGCTCTGAAAGAATTCGGCAACATTTACACGCGGCTGATGAACCCGACAACCGATGTGCTTGAAAAACGTATTGCCGCCTTAGAAGGCGGTGTTGCAGGGGTGGCGTTCAGTTCCGGAATGGCCGCGATTACCGCGGCGATTTTTAATATCTGTCCGGCAGGATACCACATTGTGTCCAGTAATTCCCTGTATGGCGGGACGTGTACACTGTTTACGCATACGCTGCCGCAGATGGGAATTCAGGTCAGCACAGTTGACCCGAATAATCCGGACAATTTCAGGAAAGCTATTCAGCCGAATACCCGTGCGATATATATCGAAACGATAGGCAATCCGAAAAACGATGTCCTGGATTATAAAGCAATTGTGAAAATTGCTCATGATAACGGCCTGCCGGTTATATGTGATAATACTGTGGCATCGCCAATGCTCTTTCGACCCATCGAACATGGGGTTGATATTGTTGTGCATTCCTGCACAAAAATGATTGGCGGTCACGGTACGAGCATTGGCGGGGTAGTGATTGATTCCGGCAATTTTAAATGGGATAACGGCAAGTTTCCAGGGCTGACTGAGCCGGATCCAAGCTACCACGGAATGAAATACTATCAGACTTTTGGTAATCTGGCGTACGCGATTAAATTGCGGGTGCATGTACTTCGTGATACAGGAGCGTGTTTGTCTCCATTTAATGCCTTTCAGCTCATCCAGGGGATTGAAACCCTGCATCTGCGAGCACCGCGGCACTGTGAAAACGCTCTGGCTCTGGCAAAATTTCTTGAGCAGCATCCGGCGGTTAGCTGGGTTAATTACCCCGGCCTTGCAAGCCATCCGAGCTATAAATTGGCAAAACAGTATCTGCCGAAAGGGCAGGGCGCAATTCTTGGTTTTGGGGTCAAAGGAGGCAAAGACGCAGGCATTAAATTTATTAATGCGGTTAAATTGGCGAGTCATTTAGCGAATATTTTAGATAGCAAAACACTGGTAATCCATCCGGCCAGCACGACTCATCAGCAATTGACGGAGGCAGAACAGCGTGCCGCCGGAGTGATGCCGGATTTTATTCGTGTTTCTGTTGGAACAGAACATATAGATGATATCGTAGAAGACTTTGATATGGCTTTGAAAATCAGTCAAAAATAAAAATCCAAAAGGATTTTGATGTTTACGAAATACAGAGGCGACAATGTGGGATTATACAGATAAAGTAATGGATCATTTCACCAATCCGCGGAACGTGGGTCGGATTGAGGATTATGATGGTATTGGCGAGGTCGGTTCGCTGGCCTGCGGCGATGCTCTGACGCTGACGTTCAAGCTGGATCCAAAAGGGCGTATTGCGGATGCGAAATTCCAAACGTTCGGCTGCGCCAGCGCTATAGCCTCCTCATCGGTGCTGACCGAAATCATCAAGGGGATGACGCTTGAGGAAGCTGAAAAAGTCAGCAATCAGCAGATTGCCGACAAACTTGGCGGATTGCCGGAGCAGAAAATGCACTGTTCGGTGATGGGTCAGGAAGCCCTGGAAGCGGCGATTGCATACTACCGCAACAAAGGTAAAGTCCAGCCGCATAAACACGGCAAAGTCGTCTGTACCTGTTTTGGTGTAACAGATGAGGAAATACGCAAGGTGGTCCACGAAAACAGTCTGACAACCGTTGAGCAAGTAACCAATTTCTGCAAGGCAGGCGGCGGCTGCGGCGGCTGCAAAGAACGCATAGCGGAGTTGGTTGACGAAGTAGTCGGACAGCGTAAGGCCGCTGCGTCAGTGGTGAAGGCGCCCCGTCCGGCCAAACTGACCAACATCCAGAAGATTCAGCTTGTCCAGCAGACGATTAATGAGCAGATACGCCCTGCGCTGCGTGCCGACGGCGGAGATATCGAGCTGATTGATATCGAAGGCGACAAGGTAATCGTTGCCTTGCGCGGGATGTGCGCTCAATGCAAGATGGCTGAATACACAATGCGTGATGTGGTGGAGGCCAAGCTGAAAGAATTTGTATGTGATACCTTGACGGTCGAAGAATTGAAAGATTAAGGCGGGGAACGCTATGAGTAATATCGTTTATATGGATAACAACGCCACCACGCAGGTGGCCGAAGAAGTGATTGAAGTGATGCTGCCGTATTTGGCTCAGCGTTACGGCAATCCTTCGAGCATGCACACCTTTGGCGGCAGTGTGGCTAAGGCGATTGCCCATGCTCGCGAGCAGGTTGCCGAATTGCTGGGGTGCCATCCGGAAGAAATCATCTTTACCAGCTGCGGTACCGAAAGCGATAACGCAGCGATTAAAGGCACATTGACGATGTTTCCTGAGAAACGCAAGGTTGTCACGACCCGCGTTGAGCATCCGGCGGTGCTGACGACCGTGCGCGACCTGGAACGGCATGGCTACAGTGTTTCGGAAATCGGCGTTGATCGGCAGGGGCGTCTGGATTTGGACCAGCTGGGTTTCCGGGTGGATGACAATACCGCGATTGTCTCGGTAATGTGGGCGAATAACGAAACCGGCACGATTTTCCCGGTCGAACAAATCGCAGAGATAGTAAAAGCCCGCGGCTCGGTTTTTCATACCGATGCGGTGCAGGCGGTCGGCAAGATACCGCTGAACCTGAAGAACAGTGCCATTGATTTGCTGAGCCTGTCCGGACATAAGCTGCATGCTCCTAAGGGAATCGGCGTGCTGTATGTTCGCAAAGGAACGCGTATCGGCACATTTATGCATGGCGGTCATCAGGAGTCCGGAAGGCGGGGCGGGACCGAAAATGTCCCCGGCATTGTGGCCCTCGGCAAGGCCTGCGAGATGGCATTGCGGCATATGGAAGAAGAAAACACCCGTGTTAAGGCTCTTCGGGACCGTTTGGAAAGTAAAATCCTGGCAACGTGTCCGGACTGTATGATTAATGGCGATACGGAAAATCGTCTTCCCAACACGCTTAATGTGAGTTTTGAATATATCGAAGGCGAGTCAATTCTGATGATGCTGGATCGGTTTGGGGTTTGTGCCAGCTCAGGTTCGGCCTGCACGTCCGGCTCGCTTGAACCATCCCATGTTCTTCGGGCGATGGGAGTGCCGTTTACGGCTGCTCATGGGTCGATACGGTTCAGTCTGAGCCGCTATAATACCGAACAGGATGTGGACTTGGTTGCCGAAAAACTGGTGCCGATTATTAACCGGCTGCGGCAGTTAAGTCCATTTGTCAAAAAATAAGCGTTGAGTGCGGCTAATTTGATGCATTCATACCGTCGTGGTTTGCTTTGGCAAGCAAAGCCTTTACATTCTGTCTGAGGTTTTCAGCATAGGGAAATGTAAAAGCCGTCTGGGTGCAATCCAGGGCTGTGCCGAAGTCCATCATGGTCTGATTGCCGATTACCGAGATGGGCACGGGAGGCAAAAACCAGTTGGCTACCATGGCCTTTAGCGAAGCCAAAAGGCCTTCTTTGGCATTTTCTTTCGCGATGGAACTAACCTCGGCTTCCATCGTAGGCGAATGGGGGCTGCGAGAAAAACTCAAACCATCGATTCGGGCAAACTGCTCATTGTATCGGTCTTGGAAGCAATAATTGCCGTCGACGGGCTTTACTTCAAACAAATGAACCGATACCGGACTTTTGCCGTCCAAATCGAACCGGATATCGAATTTATCCACCCGCCTCTGGCCATTTTCAATACAGCCGGAAACAACCAGGGAGCCCCGCATAGGGCCGTCCACGCGAATGGAGCGAAGCTGATTGCGGAGTATTTTGTCTTTGGGTTCGCCTTTTGAGCTGAACGCGATAATTTCATTGGCATCGGCAACCGCTTCATAGATACCCTGGCCGCAGACCTGGAAGATGCAGGTGGTTGTAAAGGTTGTTGCGGTTTCCTTGCTGGTTCTGGAAATAATATGGGCATTGAGCGTTGTATTGGGATCTGTATAAACATCCACCGTGGTAGGCATAATCAGGGGGATAAAGTACATAAATGAATCGACTTCATTGCCCTGGCCTTGGTCGTTGTACTCGATATTAAGTGTAGGACCTGTTGTATTGCTGTTCTGATGAAAAGTCTTTCCTGCGGAAAACCCGCTAAATCCAAGAACGCATACAGCAATCAGAAAATTTCTATACATAATTACTCATAATAAATAATAACAAATTTTCGACCTTATATTAACGTCGGTCAATTAATTATAAAATCTTTACAGTCTTGTCAGTCTAATATCTGGTTAATCTATGTCAAAAAACAGAAGAAAAGCTCGTTTAAATCATTTGGTATAAACAAACACCCACAAGACCGTAACCAATTCATTCAATTATATCCAAAAGGGTAATGAATACAACTCCGTTTTTGTTAGAAGTCAATTTAATCATCTAATATGAGGCAATATAATGTCTTTTATTTAGAATTAAAATTACCCATTTTTACATTGCACGTCATTTTTCTTCACTTCCTTATTTCTATCTTTAAAACCGACCAATCTTTTGCTTGACAATCGGAGAGCTTTCGATAAACTGGCCGGTCTTATTTTTGTGAAATGTGTAACGAATATTGGAACTACGGAGGTCTTACGTGGCATATAATTGCGTAGTATTGGTCAAACAAGTACCTGATACCAAACGGATTACGGGTCAGGCGATGAATGAAGACGGCACGGTTAACCGCGCTGCGCTTCCGGCAATTTTCAATCCGGAAGATTTAAATGCGCTTGAACTGGCTTTGCAGATTAAAGACAAGTTCGGCGGTACGGTAACCGTGATGACGATGGGGCTTCCGGCTGCGGCAGAAGTGCTGCGGCAGGGACTGTTCCGCGGTGCCGACAGGGCGGTACTGATTACCGACCGTCGCTGTGCGGCCAGTGATACCCTGGCAACCAGCTATATTTTGTCCTGCGGCGTCAGGAAGCTCAATCCGGATATTGTTCTGTGCGGCCGTCAGGCGATTGATGGCGATACCGCTCAGGTCGGTCCTCAGTGTGCTGAAAAACTCGGCATTCCGCAGGTAACCTATGTTGATGAACTCCTCAAGCTCGATGGCAAGACGATTGTGGTTAAACGCAATCTGGGCAACGGCTGGCAGGAAGTCAAAGGCAAGCTGCCGATCCTGCTGACGGTTTTGGACACTGCCAATGAGCCTCGTGTCAGCTGTGCCAAACGGCTGATGAAGTGCAAAAATGCCGCGTGTGGTCTTGAAGTGGAACAGCAGGTTCGGGCAGCCAATCCCGCCGCTTCCGATGAGCAGGTGAAGACCCAGGCTGCTGCCAAATGCACCCAGCTCAAGCAAAGGGGTCTGCTGATTGAGCAGTGGGATCTGGATATGATTGGCGCTGATTTGAAATGGTGCGGTCGTGATGGTTCGCCGACCAAAGTGCATCGGATTCAAAGTGTGGTATTGACCGCCAAAGAGAGCAAGAGCGTTGAGCCTACGCAGGCCGGAATTGATACTATGATTCACGAACTGATCGTCGATCATACACTGGGATAACAATAACAAAGATAAATATAAAGGAATCCCGGCATCGTCGGGATGGCTATCTAAAGGACTAAGAAATGATAGAAGTCAATAAGCAGGGTGAAGTGTGGGTATTTGCCGAGCAGCATCATGGGAAGCTCGAAGATACGCCGCTGGAACTGATGAGTAAGGCCCGCGAACTGGCCGACAAGCTGAAAGTCAAGCTGGGCGTGGTTCTGCTGGGTGATAAAGTCAATGAATTGGCAGTTAAACTGGGACAATTTGGCGCCGACAAAGTCTACCTGGTCGAGCATCCGCTGCTGACACATTATCAGGCCAGCAGCTACAGCAAAGTGATTGAATCGCTGATTGCCAAACACAAACCGCAGATTATGCTCTATGGTGCAACTCCCAACGGACGCGATCTGGCGCCTCGCATTGCCAGTGCCGTCAAGGCCGGTTTGACCGCAGACTGCACCGATTTGCAGATTGGTTCGCATGAAATCAAGAAGACCAACGAAGTCTATGACAATCTGCTGTTCCAGATTCGTCCCGCGTTCGGCGGCAACATTATTGCGACGATTATCAACTATGACCGCTGGCCGCAGATGGCGACCGTCCGCGAGGGCGTAATGCCGATGCCTGTGGCCAACGGCAACCGCAAGGCCGAAATCGTCATCGAAAAAGCTCAGCTGACTCAGACTGATTTGGCTCTGGAAATCCTCAGCGAGCATGTCCAGCAGAAGAAAGTCAACCTCAAAGCCTCACGCGTAATCGTCGCCGGCGGCGCCGGTGTCGGCAGCAAAGAAAACTTCAAGCTTGTCTGGGATCTGGCGCATTGTCTCGGCGGAGCTCCCGGTGCGACCCGTGCTGCGGTTGACCTTGGGTTTATTGACCGCGACCATCAAATTGGTCAGACCGGAACAACGGTTCGCCCCTGTCTCTATGTCGCAATCGGCATCAGCGGTGCCATTCAGCATCAGGCGGGTATGGTCGAAAGCCAGAAAATCATCGCTATCAACAATGACCCCAGTGCCCCGATTTTCAATGTCGCACATTATAAAATCGTCGGCGATTTGAATCAGGTTGTACCGATGATGATTAAATCTCTTAAGGAAAAGACGGTAAAATAAACGCAAGCAGAGCATTGCGGAATAAGGACTATAAAAATGGCAAATTTCTTTCGTGATAACGACGATATTCAGTTTTTGTTCAAGCATTTGGACCTGGAAAACATTGCCCAGTATTCCGAAGATAAATTTAAATACGCCGGACAGTTTGATTGTGCCCCGGCCGACGGCGCCGAAGCCCGCAAGAACTATGAGATGGTTCTGGATGCGTTGGGTCAGCTTAGCGGCGATTTTATCGCCCCCCGCGGCGAAAGTATTGACCGCGAAGGTACCACACTCAACCCGGATGGCTCGGTCAGCTATGCCAAAGGCATCGCCGAGTCGCTCAACGCCCTGGCCAAAATGGATGTGATGGGCTTTACGCTGCCGTATCGGTTCGGCGGACTGAATTTCCCCAACACCATTTATTCGATTGCGATTGAAATCGTTTCTCGCGCCGATGCTTCGCTGATGAATATCTTCGGCTTGCAGGGTATCGCCGAGACGATTAATTTCTTCGCCGATGAAGACATCAAAAAGCATTACCTGCCCGATTTCGCTTCCGGTAAAGTGACAGGTGCGATGGTCTTGACCGAGCCCGACGCCGGCTCCGACCTGCAGGCGGTCAAACTCCGTGCTTTCCAGGACGATAGCGGCCAGTGGTACCTGCACGGCGTAAAACGCTTCATCACCAACGGTTGCGGCGAGGTTCTGCTGGTTTTGGCCCGCAGCGAAATGGATCGCAGCGGTGGTCTCGGATTAAGCTTGTTTGTCTGCGACCGTGGCCCGACCGTTCATGTCCGCCGTCTGGAAGATAAGCTGGGTATTCACGGTTCGCCGACCTGCGAACTGTTCTTTGATAATACCCCATGTCAGATTATCGGCGAACGCCAGCGCGGCTTAGTCACCTATGTGATGAGCCTGATGAACGGCGCCCGTATCGGTATCGCCGGCCAGTCGATGGGTATCGGCGAAGCGGCCTACCGTATCGCCCGCG
>JBHJNC010000052.1:0-3706 GCA_048497675.1 Gimesia maris | reverse complement strand
TTGACTCGGCTACCGAGGTTGCCGAACAATCCGCCCGAATGGATTTAGACCACATCGCCCAGAATGTATATGCAATGTGCCAGGCACAGCAGGAACTGCTTGAGCAAAATCTAAAGCATTCATTGAATGTCGCCCGTGATGTCCTGCATAATACAGGAAAAATAGGCCTCTCTCAAGAAACCGCGACCTGGAATGCCGTCAATCAGTTCAGCAAAGCGGCACAATCGGTAACCATTCCAAAGATGACCGTTGGCGACACATGGCTCGGACAGAACAGCGACTTGAACCAGCCGTCCCCTGTCGTTGATCATGTTAAAAAACTCATCGGCGGCACATGCACGATATTTCAGCGAATCAACGACGCCGGCGATATGCTCCGGATCTGCACCAATGTACAAACCCTGGATGGCAAACGCGCTGTCGGTACGTATATCCCGAAAACACAGCCGGATGGTAATTCCAATCCGGTTGTTTCCGCTCTGTTAGAAGGCAAAACATTCACCGGCCGGGCCTTTGTTGTGAACAAATGGTACATCACAACTTATGAGCCCATTTTTGATGATGCCAATAAAGTCATCGGCGCGCTGTATTTCGGTGTTCCTCAGGAATCCGTTGCCTCACTGCGCAAAGCGATTATGGATATCAAGGTGGGAAAGACCGGATATATCTATGTTCTGGATTCAAAGGGTAATTATATCATATCCAAAGACGGAACACGTGATGGCGAATGCCTTTGGGATGCGAAAGACGCCAATGGTTCCCTGTTTATTCAGGAAATCTGCAAAATGACAACTGCATTAAAACCGGGCGAAATCGGCGAACAGATGTACCCGTGGAAAAACCCCAACGACAATGAAGCCCGAATGAAGATCGCCCGGTTGGCATATTTCGCCCCCTGGGACTGGGTAATTGGCGCCAGTTCTTATATGGACGAATTTATGGAAGGCCAAAACAGGATGAAGCAGGTTGGCCAGTCCGCCAGTGTGCAGATGTGGGTTCTTCTGGCAGCTTCCCTGAGTATCTCGATATTTGTATGGTACATCATCTCTAAGAAATTAACCGGCAGGCTCAATCAGATTGCCAATACCCTGTCGGATAGTTCAACCCAGCTGACCGCATCCTCTTCACAGATTTCGGCCGCCTCGCAATCGCTTGCCGAAGGCGCTACTGAACAAGCCGCCGGACTGGAAGAAGCCTCGTCCAGCCTGGAAGAGATGTCCGCAATGACGCGCCAGAATGCAGACAATGCGACCCAGGCAAGCACCTTGTCCACAGAAGCCCGCAAAGCCGCTAATAAAGGGTCGGAATCCATGTCGCAAATGGAAGCGGCTATCAATCAAATCCACAAAAGCTCCGACGAAACGGCCAAGATTATCAAGGTCATCGATGAAATCGCGTTTCAAACCAACCTGCTGGCCCTCAACGCGGCCGTCGAAGCGGCCCGTGCCGGGGAAGCCGGTAAAGGATTTGCCGTGGTCGCCGAAGAAGTTCGTAATCTGGCAATCCGTTCGGCGGAAGCGGCCAAGAACACCTCGACATTGATTGAGCAATCAGTAGCCAACTCTCAGCACGGCGTGGAAATCTGCGGCAAGGTCAAAGCGGCTCTAAATGAAATCGTCTCGAGCATCGCCAAAACAACCGACCTGGTTAGCGAAATCGCCGCAGCCAGCAATGAGCAGGCTCAGGGCGTTGAACAGATTAACACTGCTGTTTCGCAGATGGACAAAATCGTCCAGCAGAATGCCGCCAATGCCGAACAATCCGCCAGCGCATCGCATGAGCTGACAAGTCAGTCTGAATCCATCGACCGAATCATCGCTCAATTGGTCATGCTGGTTAACGGCACGGTATCCAAGAAAGCTTTGCTTGAAACATCGACTGCAAAAAAACCGGTGAAAACTCCTCTGACCCCGCTGGATCACGCGTTTCATCACATCGCCGGCAGCCCGAAAAACTGCTGGGAAGAAAAGAAATGCGGACGCATCCCCGGCGGCGATAAAGCCAAGGAACTGGGGGTTTGCCCGGCGTATCCCGACCACGGAAGTGACTGCTGGAAAGTCGCCGGAACATTCTGCGGCGGCAAAGTGCAGGGATCGTTTGCCCAGAAACTTAAAGGATGCTCAAATTGCAAGTTCTATCAAAATAAATCAAATACGGCAAAGATAGAAAAGACAAATAATTCGTGTGCCAGCATCCTGCCGCTGGATGATCAGGAATTCAAGGCATTCAATGGATAATTGAAAAACTTCAACGCCCCTGACAGACTATAATCATAAAAAGCCCGACAATTCAACGTCGGGCTTTTTTAATTTTACGACAGGTACGGATTGTGTTTTTTCTCATTTCGAATGGTAGTCACTGGTCCATGGCCGGGATACAGCTTGGTCGCTTCCGGCAGCGCCAGCAGCTGCTTTTGAATGCTGGCAATCAGTTGTGTATGGCTGCCATTTGGAAAATCGGTCCTGCCAACCGAGCCGGCAAAAATCGTATCCCCCACAAAAACCAGATTTTCAGACGGACAATACAGACATATCCCCCCCGGTGTATGCCCCGGCGTATGAAGCACTTCAAAATGCATCCCGGCAATGCGGAGCTGCTGGTGGTCGGACAGCATTTCGTCGGCCGGTCGGGCCTGAAACAGGGTCCCGGCGACCATAGACAGATTGCCCGCCGCATCCGTCAGCATCGACGCGTCGCCTGGGTGAATATACACCTTGCACTCCGGGTATTTCTCGCGAACAACCTCAAGCCCGCCAATATGGTCAATATGCCCATGCGTAATAAAAACAGCAACGGGCGTAAGATTGTGCTGTTCCAGATGCTGGATTAAGGGGTAGGGATGTAAGCCCGGATCAATAATGATACATTCACAAGCCTTAGCCCCCGAGGTAAGGCAGTAACAATTGGTCTCGAAATCACCGAGCATAAATGTTTCAATGTGCATAGGATTTTCCCGGAATTAATTTTTGCAAAAAATGTACTCGATATCCTCCGTTTAGCAAAGCAAAATACCGGAAAAATCACAAAGCTAAGCCATCAACCGCTCACGAATCTCGTGACGGCAATGTTTTGCGCGCATCAAAACCTCTTCTGCCAAATTTACAAAACCACTATCCAGAATGCTATGCTTATATGACGATTTAAACCTTTTTTCGATGCGTGTGAGCTCTGCTAATTCGGCCCTAAGCCGCATATTGTCATATTTCCAGTCATCCAGAGCGTTTTCCAGATCCGTCAAATATTTAGCAGATTCTTCCGCTTCAAACCAAGTCATTGCTATAGCCTTTCAAATTGAGGCATTAGACTAACCATTTGTTAATACGAGGCAGTGTTTCAGCGGTTCGGTAATTTTACGGATATTTTTGGATATTTCCTATCTTATAGCTTCGTCGCCAACCAATGGACGAATCCGGTTCACGTTAAAAATAACAAGAAATTTCTCAGAATCGTCATTATCAGCGTAGATACAGGGCTGTTTTTTCCGAATTTCGGCGATTATCGTACGGTTTGTTTCTTCCCGCTGCATCGTCAGGTGCAGGCGAAGCCCCTTGTACTGGCCGCCATTTTCGATAAACATATAGGCCGCAGACAGATTGGCCCGCAGGTTTTGATGACTAAGCCGCTGGCGCATCACAAACGCAATGGTATTGGTGTCCAGCACGACAGGCTTAGCGTAAATAGCCATGTCGACAAGATTACCCGGATC
>JBHJNC010000051.1:0-10078 GCA_048497675.1 Gimesia maris | reverse complement strand
GCCGATTTTTAATACTGGAAATTACGAATTTTGCCTCATTCCGCACCGGCCAAATGGGTTTTGAAGCGGGCGGAAATGGGGATTTTGTATCTATTGAGGACTGAATGGATTCTGTAGCAGGTAAAAAGTATCATTTTGTCGGGATTGGCGGTATCGGAACCAGCGGGCTGGCCAAAGTGCTGATTAAGCAGGGGGCCGGCGTCAGCGGTTCGGATATGACCGATGGGGCGGTTCTGCAGGACCTTGCCAATCAGGGAGTAACCATCTCCACCGGCCATCGCGGAGAGAATCTTCCGGAGGATGCCGATGCGGTTATCATCAGTGCGGCCATCCCGGCGACCAACCCGGAACTAACCCGGGCGGGCGAAAAGGGCAAGAAAATCTACAAGTATGCCGCAATGCTGGGCTATGTCTTTGACCAGTTTTCCGGCATCGCTGTTTGCGGTACGCACGGCAAAAGCACAACCAGCGCCTGGACGGCCTTTGTTCTGGAGAAGGCGGGTCTTAATCCGAGCTTTATCATCGGGGCGGATATCCCGCAGCTTGGCGGCTCCAGCGGCGTCGGCTCCAGCAAGTGGTTTGTCGCCGAGGCCTGTGAATATGACCGCAGCTTTCTGAATTTGCATCCGCAGATTGCGGTTATGCTGAATATCGAGGCGGATCATCTGGATTACTACCGGGATGAGGAAGAAATCGTCGAGGCATTTGCGGATTTCGCTCGAAACATCCGGCCCAGCGGTGTGCTGGTTGCCAATGGCCGGGATAAAAATGTCCTGCGGATTTTGCGTCGGTCGGGCCTGGCGGCAAAAGTGGTTACGTATGGTCTTGATTTATCGTGCCAATACACAGCCGTCAATCCCGAACTGATTGACGGGCTTTATCATTTTGATATCTTGTTTAACGGCAAGCCTTTCGGTAAAACACGGATTTCGCTGCCGGGACTGCATAATGTCGAAAACTCGCTGGCGGTTACCGCGGTTTTGGCAGAGGCAGGGCTCCCGCCGGCACGGATTTGCGAGCTGTTGCCGGAATTTACCGGTACCGACCGTCGGCTGATGCTCAAGGGCAAACAGCGGGAAATTACCGTAATGGATGATTATGCCCATCATCCTACTGAAATCAGGGCTTCGCTGGCCGGGATTCGCCAGCGGTACCAGCCCAAGCGGCTCTGGTGCATTTTTCAGCCTCATCAGTACAGCCGAACCCGTTTTTTACTTGATGATTTTGCGGAAAGCTTTAAGCTGGCGGACATTACTATTGTTCCTGAGATATACTTTGTTCGGGATACCGCCGAGAGCAAAAGTCGGGTCAACGCCGAGTCGCTGGTTCAGCGGATTGTCCAAAGCGGCAGTCAGGCCTTGTTTATCAATGATTTTGACGGTATTCTGGAGCATTTGAAAGAAAACGTACAGCCCGGCGATCTGGTCGTAACGATGGGTGCCGGTACAATATGGAAGGTTGCAGATGAATATCTTTGCTGGCTTAGAGGCAATTGTTAGGCAGGATTGTCCGCTTGCGGACTATTCGTGGTATCGGCTTGGCGGAAAGGCGGATTGGATGGTTTGTCCGACTTCCATCGAAGAGCTTCAGGATGTGCTGCGCCGGTGCGGTGAAAATAACATCGATGTGCGGATATTGGGCAATGGCTCAAATCTGCTGATTCGGGATGAAGGTGTCCGCGGAGCGGTGGTCAAACTCGAAGGCGATGCGTTCCGGCAGTTCAGCTTTGAGGGGACAACTCTGAGGGCTGCCGGTGCTGCCGATCTGCAGCGGCTGATTCAGGAGTCGGTTAAACGCGGTCTGGCCGGGGTTGAGTCGCTGGGCGGTATTCCCGGTACCCTGGGCGGGGCGATTAAGATGAACGCCGGCGGACGCTTTGGCGATATTGGAACTGCGATTCAAAGCGTACAGGTGATGGATTTACAAGGCAGTATTTTCGAAAAAGTCAAACCCGAACTGGTATTCGATTATCGACAGGTGAATATCACCGCCAAAGTCATCATCGGCGCAACGCTTCATTTGTCCGAAGGCGACCCCGAAGAATTGCTGAAAACCTATAAAGAAGTCTGGATTTACAAGAAAAATACACAGCCGCTCGATACGCACAATGCTGGCTGTATCTTCAAAAACCCGCGGGGACTTTCGGCCGGGGCGCTGATTGACCGCACAGGTCTTAAGGGTACCAAAATCGGCGGTGCAGTGGTCAGCGAAAAACATGCCAACTTCATCACCACCGACAAAGGCTGCAAGAGCGCTGATGTGCTGGCATTAATCGAGAAGGTTCGAAAGGCCGTTCAAGAGCAGTTTGACGTTGAATTGGAATTGGAAATAGAGATCTGGTGACCGTGTTTGCAGGTTTATACCTTACAGTCAGATGATAAAGAATGATATACATAAATTGCGGGTTGCGGTCCTGTACGGCGGGATTGGTTCCGAGCGGGCTGTCAGTCTGCTGAGCGGTGAGAATATCTACAACGCGCTGAAACGCGGCGGTGTGGACGCGATTCTGCATGACATCAATCCGAAGGATTTGTCGATTCTGGATGATAAAAGCCTTGACGTTTTCTTTCTCGCTCTGCATGGCCAGTTTGGCGAAGACGGCCAGCTTCAGTCGATTTTAGAGCAGAAGAATCTGGCGTTTACCGGTTCCGGCTCGAAAGCCAGCCGGCAGTCATTTGATAAAGTCGCGACTAAAGACATCTGCGGCAAAGCCGGTCTGCGGGTTGCCAGGCAGATGGTGTTAAACGGAACGGAAGATGCAGACTCGCTCGCGCTGCAGTTAAAGACTATTTCAGACAAAGTTGTCATCAAGCCGATTCGGCAGGGCAGCAGTGTCGGTGTTGAGATTCATACGGACCTGCGTCAGGCGGCCGAGGCTGCGATTCGCTGTCGGGCAACTTACGGCGATTGTATGATAGAGCAGTTCATTTCCGGACGTGAAATGACTGTCGGGCTGCTCAATGGTAAAGCGCTGCCCATCCTGGAGATTCGTCCGAAGAAGAAATTTTACGATTTTCACGCCAAGTATGAAGATGATGCGACCGAGTACCTGTTTGATACGATCTCGGATGCGGCGATCGTCAAAAAGCTGCAGAATGCCGGCGAGACAGCTTTTGCAGCGTTGGGATGCCGCCACCTGGGGCGTGTGGATTTTATCTTGACCGAGGACGGTACGCCGTACCTGCTGGAGATGAATACGCTGCCGGGCTTTACGAGCCATTCGCTGCTGCCGATGGCGGCGAAGAAAGCCGGTATTGCGGTCGAAGACCTCTGCAAGCAAATCGCACTGGCGGCATGGAATGATAAAAAGCAATTGATACAAGCTGGACATTAAGAACTCAATCGTGGCCAAGAAAAAAATCAAACTCAAAAAAGCAAAGACCGGCAAAAGCTGGCGCGAATGGTTTTCCTGGGGCAAGCGTCGTGAAAGCCGTTCGGCCCAGGCTGAGCGTCGGGCGCAAACGATGCGTCGGATTAAAATTGCGGCATTGAGCATCTTTTTGCCGCTGCTGCCGGCGGGTCTGGTGGTCGGTTTTTTCTATATGGAAAAATATGTCCAGGCCCAGCGGGCTGCCGAGCCGGTGTATGGCTCATTAATGTTTGTCAATGCTCCGGATTGGGCCTACAGTGAGGCGATGAAAAAGAAGCTGGCCGCGGCCGCAGGCGGTGGACAGTTCGAATTGAAAGAAGGCGTTTCACAAACGATTGCCGAAAATCTATCCAAGCTGGCATGGCTGTATGATATTCAGGTCCGCACGACCACGCAGAATGTTTTGGTTGAAGCTTCTTATCGTCAGCCCGAAGCGCTGGTCAAAACGTCAAAAGGCCAGACCTACTTCGTTGGTCTGCCAGTTGCGGGTGATCCTTTGATTGGCGATGATGTGGACGAAATCGCAAATACGGTGTTTGTGCTTGACCATGTCGAAATTAACAAGCCTCCGAAGATAGAGATTGTCGGCTTTGCGGAAACCACCAAGCTTTCACCCGGTGCTATCTGGTACGCTTCCGATGTTACGGCGGCGTTGAAATTGATTGCCGCAATGAAAGGCATGGATGAAAAAATCTGCCCCGAAAAACCGCTTCGGGATGAGATTGTCAGTGTTGATGTGAGCAATTTCAATGGCAAGAAGAGCGCCACCGCACCGCATATCATTCTAAATCTGAAAGACGGCAAAACTCAGGTCAATTGGGGCGCGGCGATGGGGCAATCCACACGGTTTATGGAAGCGTCGGATATTGAAAAGCTGACGACTTTTTACACCTACTACCAGGCAATGAACAAGGATTTGCAGAATAAATCCAAGTATATCGAGCTTCGTTTCCCTAAGTCCGGCATTCCGCGTCCGGAATAAGCATCAATCCTCATCTTCGGGCAGCGGGGGCAGCAGATTCAGTTCCACTAAGGCGTTGCGTGCGGCCCTCTGCTCGGCATCTTTTTTGGTAATCGACCACGCGCTGGGATAGCGTTTATGGCGAATGACCACACCGATTTCGAAACATTTGTTATGATCGGGGCCTTTCTCGTCAAGCAGCTCATAAGTGGGAGTCGCATTCATGGTGCGCTGGCAATACTGCTGAAGCATCGATTTAAAGTTATCCAGATGCTCGCAGGCATTGGCCTGAACGATGGACTCTTCAAACGCGGATGAAATGAATGTTCTGGCCGGTTCCAATCCGCCGTCTAAGTAAATGGCCGCAATGATGGCTTCAAGCATCCCGGCGGCAATTGAGCCGGTCATCGCCCGGCTGCGATCTGTCCCTTTCCCGACGCGGAAGTATTCGGATAAGCCCAGTTTGGCGGCAATCTCCGAGCAGGTTTTTCGCGAGACCAGCATGCTTTTCAGCTTGGTCATATCGCCTTCAAGATAGCTCGGATACCGGTCATACAGGGCCTGGCAAATCGTAAGCGACAAGACTGAATCTCCGAGAAACTCCATCCGCTCATTGCTGTTTATGCGGTCTCCGGCTTGCGAAGAGTGGGTTAGGGCCGATTCAAGTAGTTCCGGCTGTTTAAAGTGATAACCCAGCAGGGATTCAATCTGCCGTAATTCGTCTGTGTCCATAGCGTATTTTCCATTTCTTAAGACACAAGCAGATTGCGAAGACCGCTATGGGGCGATATTCGTAATATGCTCGCTCAGTATTTATCTAAAGTATAACGAATTGGCAGATATTTGTCAAATTAGGAATGCTATTGCTGATAGGCCAGGGGGTCTCTAAGTCCAGCTTCTGCAAAGCCTTTCAGGCGAAGCTGGCACGAATCACACCGGCCGCAGGGACGGCCGATTTCATCCGGGTCATAGCAGCTGTGGGTAAGGCTGTAATCAACTCCCAATTTAACCCCAATGGTAATAATCTGGGCTTTGGTCATAGAGATTATAGGGGTATGAATCTGGCAGCGGCCTTTGCCGGTTACGGCTGCGGCGGTCGCCAGATTGGCCATAGCCTCAAATGCCGCAATGTATTCCGGGCGGCAGTCCGGGTAGCCGCTGTAGTCTAAGGCGTTGACCCCAATGAATATATCAAAGGCTCCAATGACTTCCGCATACGCTAACGCATACGAAAGAAAAATGGTATTACGCGCGGGAACGTAGGTAATCGGGATGCCCGAGGATAAATCCGGACGATCTTTGGGGACATCAAGCTCTTTGTCGGTCAGGGCAGAGCCCCCGAATGCCGCCAAATCAATATCTATAATGCGATGCTCTTTGACCTTAACCGTTGTGGCAATTCGGCAGGCAGCGTTCAATTCGACGGTATGTCTCTGGCCATATCGAAACGATAATGCATAGCAGTCAAAGCCCTGACTTTGGGCGATGGCCAGCGTTGTGGCCGAATCCAGCCCGCCGCTCAGTAAAATAATCGCTTTTTTAGCGGTTGTTTGTGTCATATTTTGCTCTATGGGTTGCAAAAGCTGTGATTTTTTGTACAATTACCACGGTACTATAGCAGTTGAATTGAATTTGTGCAATCACTTACATAAAGACAAAATGAAGGTATTGGAATGCGACAAAAACCAGAAATAGAATTGTTCGATAATCCACGTCCCGGGCGAGATTATGTGATCACGATCTGCTGCCCTGAGTTTACCAGTGTCTGTCCGAAAACGGGACAGCCGGATTTCGGGACAATTACGATTGAATATATCCCAAATAAGACCTGTATGGAACTGAAGAGCCTGAAATTTTATATGCAGAGTTTCCGGAATCAGGGTATCTTTTATGAGCGTCTGACAAATGATATTTTGGACGATTTGGCCGGGGCATGTAAGCCCCGCTGGATGAAAATCACCTCGCAATTTACACCGCGAGGCGGGATTACAACCGATGTAACTGTGGAATATCGAGCAGAAAAGAACAATAAAAAGAAGCGGGCTAAATAAAAAATTTCTCGACAGGATCTATTAAGCTGCAGGAGGTTGATTATGCCGATTAGTTTTCACTGTGAATCATGTAAGCAGAAAATCAAAGCCCCGGATGGAGCAGGCGGTAAATGGGGGAATTGTCCTTTCTGCAAACATCGGTGTTATATTCCTTTGCCCAAATCTGATGATGAGCCGGAATTGAAGCTGGCTCCCATCGATGAAAAAGAAGAATCCCAAATCGGCATGCTGATGGAGCAAACCTATGCGATGCGTCGGCAATTGCTCTATGAAAAGGAATTGCCCGAAGAACCGGCCGGTATTGGCGGAGACAAAAATACAGATGAAAAGACTGTCATCAAGCAGTGCATCCTTTACCTTAGGCAGGTAGCGGATGGAGAGTTGGATGCAGCTGAGCGGACGCTGTCGAAAGTGAAAATAACCAAGCGTACCGCGCTGCGAATCTTGTCGTCGATGGGGCGTGCAGAGCGTCCCGAACCGGAATTGGCGGATATTCCGGATAAAATCCTGCAAAAACTGATTCAGGACGCTTCGACGAAATTGTCGGAATAAATTACATTCTGCGTACCAAGCCAATCACAACGCCCTGGATTTTGCAGTCTTTGGACAAAATCGGTTCAAAGGCGTCATTTTCGGGTTGCAAACGGACATAACGGGCGTCTTTGAAAAACCGTTTAACCGTTGCGTTTTGTTCATCGGTCATCGCTACCACAATCTGCCCATTTTCCGCGGTATTGGCGACCTTGCAGATAATATGGTCACCATCATTGATTCCCGCGTCAATCATACTCTTGCCCTTGACCTGCAGAGCAAAAAGATTATCCAGACGGCCGAACATTTCATTTAGTCCAAAAGTCTGCTTGTCTTCAATCGCCTCAATTCCATAGCCGGCGCTGACGCGTCCCAGCAGGGGCATTGCATTAAAGGGCTTTGTGTCGGTCGCTCTTGCGGGGGCGTTTTCAAGCAGTTTTTTTGCCGCAGCCGTAAGCTGTAAACAGCGAGCCTTGCCGAGCGATTGCTTGACGAGATTCTTTTCGCGAAGACTTGCTATATGTTCGAATACGGTTGGACGTGTGATGCTTAGGGCGGCTGACAGTTCTTCGAATGTCGGTGAATAAGAGTGCTTGGCCGTGTAGGTGTTTATGGCCCTGAGTACCGCCATTTGTTTGGGCGTTAGAATCAGATCGGGTTGGGGATTGTTCTTTTTCACAAGAGTTCTCCTTTGTAATGGGTGAATATGGCTGTGTAGATGCTGCTAAAGTATCGGTCAGCAATTCCGGCTGAATAACACCTCCGAGCAGGTCCGCGATAACATCCAGGACCTTGAGCATCGGATTTTGCGTCATTGCCTGTTTGGGTTCTGTATGGGCCGGCTGGATTTCGGATATAAATTGTCCGCCCGGGCCAAATTTGCATAACGGCATCTGATTTTTCAAGCGATTTTCCATAGTTTCAATACCTTTCGTCAATATTCATCCTTGCTGACAAAAAGTATATCGTCAAAGTTACCAGAAAAACCTAACAAAAACCATACAAAAAAAGAAAAATATTCAAGGGTTGTATAAGTGTCTATTAGAAAAGGAGATATGGGCGGCGAAAGAGGGGGCGGTGTTTAATTTTTGTTAACAGGGCTCAGAATCTGCTGCACCGAGGGCATATGCCAGTTGCCGATGCCGTCCCACCAAACCGCGACAAAATCCGGATACGGCTGTGCGATTTTTTCCCGGAGAAGTTTGTGGAAATGTCGCATACAGACGATACCGCCAAGCTGCCAGGCCCTGGCCCCGGCTTCAATGATGAGCGGTTTGGCACTTTCTTTGCTTGTGGATTGGTTCAGCAGGGCGGCGGCCTGATTGGCCAGAGGTTCCAGATGGGCGTTCCAGATGCGCAAATTATCGGCTTCCTGTTTTTCAAGCCTTTTGAGCAACTCCTGATTCTCGATTAACTTACGTTGTTTTTCGTCGGCGGCAATCTGCAGGCGGACTTTGCGATAATGAGCGCATTCAGGTATCATTAACTCAAGAATGCCAAGGAAAGGATCTGCGACAATCCAAACCAGGAAAGTTAGAGCCAGTGTACCTTCGCACATCATCGAAAGTGAGGTTGTCAGGGTCATGTTCATTCCCGACATAAGATAGCAGATAACTCCAGAAATTGTCCCAAGGAAAGGGCATACATCATAGAAGGCGATGTAGTATATCGAAGTTGTGAACGGATGCTCCAGCGTGTTTTGTGTTCGGCTGACGCCTCTAAAGATTGCAAATAAGTACACATTTAGCAGGAAAAGAAATGTGATCAGGGCATAGCCGGAGAAAGAGAACACCACCCACCATTTCAGGCCGACCTGACGCAATGCGACAATCAGCAGATACAACGCGCAAAGCACAAACCAGGCGGTTCCAGAAACGTGAACTCGTTTGAGCAAATGCTGAGCGCGTGCCGATAACATAGGCTTTTAGGTTCTCACAGCGTAATATTCTAAACTAACAAGCTGATTAGGGTGCAGCAGTTAATGTGTTGACAGCTCCGCCGCCCTGAAGAATCGGGCTGGCAATTTCGCTGACGGTCAAGCCGATTGATGCCAGAATGGTTGGCGGCACATAGATGATATCGCCTTCCTGCAGCAAAACATTTTTCCTCATGTTGCCGCGTTCAACCAACTCACGGTAATCCAGACAAAATACTTTGGAAGCTCCATTGGCTTCGAAGGGACGAATCACTTGAATCTGGTCTTTCCAGGCGAGGTTTGTTGGGACGGCTTTGGTCAGTGCCGAAAGTGTGGTTTCCCGGCCAGAGAATATCTTGGCGCCAGGATATTGTACCATGCCGACCATATAATAGAATTTGCTCTGATTATCGACGCGGACTTCAACGGGGTTGTCGCCCGCCAGCTTATACATCGACGAGACGCGTTCGGCGATAAGTTCTGCGACCTGACGGGGAGTTTTGCCGGCGACATTGATTTCACCGACGCGTTCAAATGAGATAACTCCATCTGGACGAATGGTTTGTGTCTGGCCGACAGAGATTTGAGCCCCGGCAAGTTCCGGTACCGATGAGCAGATGACGGTTACTTTGTCCGGAGGCAGCAGCTCGTAACTGTCCGAGGTTACAAGGGCTTGATCGGGATAGGTAAATGCGGCCAGGTTTTCTTCCTTGGCCTCAAAACACCCTGACAATGTTACAATCGCTAAAACGAGTACAAAAACGACTAAGATATTCTTGGTTTTCATTAGTTGTGTCCTTTCCTTAATATCCTGTAAACATTATCGGCAAAATAGTGGTGTTAATTGAGGATTATTATACTCCATTATAGTAGTATGTCAAGAACTATGAACAAGTGTATAATAAAATATTGTGCTACAAAAACACGGGGATTAATATAATCTATATTCAAAAATAGAAATAAAAGACATAACAAGTAAACAATAAAATAATATAATGAAATAATTGACAAGATAACCAACCGCTGAATTGTTAAATGTTCTGTAAGTTGTTATGATATAAATAATTTTCTGACAAGAACAGTGTAGTAAGGCTGGAGATAAATATGAGTTTTCCGATGACAAGACAAAGACGGCTTCGTATGACCGCCTCGCTGAGACGATTAGTGTGCCAAACAAAGCTATCTGTGGACAACTTGATTTATCCGCTTTTTGTATGTCCGGGTACTCATATCAAGGACCCGATACCTTC
>JBHJNC010000050.1:0-9014 GCA_048497675.1 Gimesia maris | reverse complement strand
TCAAACGGAGCCACATCGGCGCCATTGTTGATATAAAAAACCTTATTGGTTGCGTCGGCCTGAGTAACATAACCATAGGTGTCGATATAGCGGCCATCATAACGGTCGCCTGAATAGGGATCGTGAATAAACATGCAGGTCTGGCCGACAGCCACACCGTCGTCTGCCAGATTGATACTGGTCCAAAAGACGGGTCGAGTCAGGGTAATCGTGTCAGCCGAATTGGTCAGGACGGTATAATACAGATCAGGATGGCTGCCCTGTGCGGGAATCAGCAGCGTTGTGCCTTTCCATTGATTCGACATCCAGCTTTTGCCCGCCACCGTAATTCTCGAATGCAGGATAAGGTCCCATTCCGGAACCACCGACCACGGCCGCTTCAGATTATTTTCTATCGCTGTAATAACTCCGCTGTCGGCTGCGGCCAGCGTCTGGCGCGGTACAAACTGATTTAACTGTGTTCTAAATGAACGTTCTATTTTGTAGTCATCACATTCCATCGGAGCCGGACGCGCAGTTGCTGTTGACGTCCGCGTGATGGAATAGGCCTGAATCGTTTTTTCAGAGGCCGTCGATCTCAATCCGCCTTTGAGCTGAACGGTATTGCCAACCGCAAGCGTTACAGGGCTTCCGCCGGTATCGAGAACACTTTTGCCGGTCATGTGGTCCACACGCATACCGCCGCTGCCGTCAGCCTCACTGATGTAATAAAACTTCATCGAGTTGAGCGAATTGGTGAAAATACCGGTAACTACTTTATCCGTGGCAATATCCACCGGATAGCCATCGGGCTGCTGGCGGATATGGTTCAGATTGTTCTTATCGAAACCGACAACCGGATTGATCGCGACAGCCGGATTCTTTTCCGCCGGGATAGGAATCGCTCCGGGACTATAAGCCCCATAAGCATAGCAGATATAGTCAAATTGCATCGTGCCTTTCTCTGTAGTACCCAAAGAACCAAATTCAACATCGCTCCAGCCGCCCTTATCACGATCTGTCCAGGTCCAGGATTTCCAACCGGTGCCGTCTTCCTCGTCGATCCACATTTCATAGATGCAATTGTTATTAACACCCATCGGTTCCGGAAGTCTCATCACCGCCCATATCTTGACCCATTTCGCTGCTCCGCCGGCAGGTTTGAGCATACAGAAATAGTCTTTTACTCCATTGATATCGCGAAAATCTCTCAACCACAAATTGCCGGAGGTGTCGCGATAGACCGATCCGGCTTCAAATCTGAATTGATATGTAGTTTCATTATACTCCGAAAAAATGGGTTTATGATGAAGTGTTTCAAATTCAAAATTATAGAACCGACGGTGATTGCTGCCACCGGAGACTACTGGGAAATCTTCAACCTTAAAACGCATTGTCAATGTCACCGAATTGTGGTCGGCACGAAAGTTTTCGTGAGCAAAACTCTGGCACGGCCCGCGGTGGTGGTCCGGACGGGAGCCTGCACCCAGCCATAATAACCTTCCGCGTCCGTCAACATTAGAGTCGGCGTTATTATCGATAATTCGAAGCGCTTTGCTTTGCCCTGTTACCGTTTGCGGAATATCAACAATCTCCCAGTAGAGATTATTCGCTTGTGAACGGGTTATGTTGTACTGATGCTCATGGGTACAGTATCCTTCCACGGAAGGTGCACACACGATATCCATGTCGCCGGTCCATGCCCAGTACCAATCATCTGCGTAGACTGTAGTCATAGACAAAACACTAAAAACCAAAAACCCTGTAATTCTCTTATTCATCGACCTTTTACCTCCGCTTTACATAGAAAAAGATACGGCATTAACAATATGAAACTGCAAAACAATCTCTACCAAAACAATGCTGATTTGTAAGTCCTTAATTATAGATTAGGGGCAGGTATAACCCTCCTCCGTTTTTATTGTGCTAAACACACATTTTATTAACACAATTGAGATATCATTTTACTTTTTTTAAGCAATTGATGCAATGAAAAAGTGTTCGCAGCAACTTTTTTTGTATCACGAGGGGGCTGCTTATTGAAGCTCGGCAAAGATTGTATTCAGATAGTTGTCGAACTGGCTTTGGAGGGTGGGGGACAGGTTGTTGCCCAAGTCCAGGCTGGCCGGTTCGATGCCGAAAATGACGACTTGTTTGGGGGCAGAGTCCAATTGGGCGGCCAAGTCGAGGAGCTTAAGGATGTCGATTTCGTGGAGTGAAAAATGGCCGAGCTGCTTGATGGTGCGGACCTGATCGGGGGTAAATCGGCGAAGGGTACCGGGTTTTTCGCCCATTTTGGCGCAATCAATTAAAATGACTTTTTCACGGTTTTCTATCTTATAGAGCAGGTTCATGCCGCCGGTGCCGCCATCGTGAAATTCAACATCATGCGAACTTGCAGCGGATTGCTCAAATTTTTGTGTAAGTTTTTGTACCAGCAGCACACCAATACCCTCATCGGTCATCAGGGGGTTGCCAAGTCCGATAACAATCGTGGGTTTAGTGTTGATGGCAGTCATTGTAACCTCTTAATTTATATTTGTTTACACATACATTAGACAGATTTCGTCTTGTTTTTTAGTGCAGTTTGAGGATACTGGATTGAAGGGGTAAAGGGCAAGAAAAAAGCAGGAATCTTCCGTTGCTACAGTTTTGAATGACGCAGGTTTTGTACAGAGCAAAAAAGAGCGATTTTTGCGGCGCAACTATGTGTAGTATCATTTGCCCGCAAAATCGGTTGTCTGGCATATCAACCCAATGGCTACTTTTTTTGATATTTGCTTTGTTATATCTAACATAAGAATAGCTATAGCAGTGCTTTAGCGTAACTATATCAAAGCTAAATAGCGGTGCAGAACCCTATAAGATGCAAAAAATTGTGAAATCTGTACGAATTAAACGCTTGACACGGCACAACAAAAACAGTATTCTGAACATTAGCTTGTGAAAGTGAGCACAAACACAAGATAGGCGGCCCGATGCTGAAATACCGAAAAATACCGGATGAAACGATCAGGCGAATGCCTCGCTACTTGCGTGCGTTTTCGCTGTTAGGCCAGGAAGGTCAGGCGTTTATTTCCAGCCAGCAACTGGCTGATCAGCTGCATCTAAACCCGCCTCAGATACGCAAAGATTTGTCTTATTTCGGCGATTTCGGAACTCGCGGCGTGGGCTATCCGGTAACCTCAACCGCACAAAAAATTCGGGAGATATTAAAGCTGGATGTGGCTCAACGGGCGGTTTTGGTTGGAGCCGGCCGGCTTGGAACAGCGATAGCGTCGTACCCCGGATTTTCCATATTCGGATTTAATATTGCAGCGATCTTTGACAACTCGCCCGCTAAAATCGGCCATCACATTGCCGGCCTGGAGATTCAGGATGTCTCATTGCTCCCCCAGATTAAAGACCAGGGCATTCATCTTGCGATTCTGGCGATTCCCTCCGAAGCGGCACAGTCGTGCGCGGATATCCTGGTGCAATGCGGAGTCAAAGGGATACTGAATCTTTCGCCGTGCTGGCTGAAAGTTCCCCGCCGGGTCAAGGTGGTGAGCATCGATTTAGCGATGGAAATGGGTACGTTACCGTATTATTTATAACGATCTCCATTTGTCGTTAGTGAGTAGTGAATAGAAAACGAGAGTTTCGCTTTTACGGTACAAATTAAAGACAGCTATTTGAACTTGAAAATTGGAATTTAAAGAGGTGGCCTATGAGTGTAAGCAAACTCAGTAAACAACAGTTCGGGCAGTTTGTGGATGCGATTCTTGCGGCAGGCCGTAAGGTTGTCGGGGTCGTAGCCAAAAATGAACGCTTTGTGTTCGACACACTGCAGTCGTCCAAAGATCTTCGACTGGATTATGATGTGACTATCCTGCCGCCGAAGAAGTATGTTCTTCCGCAGGTTGAGCCGCTGCTGACGTTTCAGGTCGGCGGGGCGTCCCAGTCGGTCAAGGAATCAGAACCGATGATTCTGATGGGGGTTCATCCTTATGATGTGGTTGCGATTGCCCAGATGGATGAACTGTTCAGCCAGGGTCAGTACGACAGCCATTATATGTCCCGCCGGAAAGCACTGACGATTGTGGCGTGCGATGTGGCGGCGGCCAGCAAGAACGTGTTTGCTTCGTCGATGGAGACGGCGGTTGTCGATAAAGGCTATGATATCCTGATTACCGATATCGGGGATGGGTATCTGCTGGATGTGGCCACGGACAAGGGGCATACGCTGATGACCTATGCGAAAGGCGTTACCGCGGCAAGCGAGGCTGATTTGCAGAAGCGCAAGGCGATTCAGGAAGCGAATAAGTCCACTCTGAGCAAACACAAGCTGAACTGCAAGCCGTCGTATCTGCCCAAGCTGATGGAAAAAGGCTATCAGCACCCGGTTTTTGAAGAGAAAGCGAAGCTGTGTTTTTCGTGCGGCTCATGCAATCAGGTCTGCCCGACCTGCTACTGCTTTGACGTTCAGGACCAGGTCAACTGGGATCTGAAGACCGGAACCCGCGTGCGCTGCTGGGACGGGTGTCTGCTGGAGAACTTTGCGACGGTTGCGGGGAATCACAATTTCCGCAAAGACCGTACGGCACGTTTTCGGCATCGCTTGTTTCGCAAGGCCAAGTATGTGCCTGAGAAAATCGGCGGACAAATTGCCTGTGTGGGCTGCGGGCGGTGCATTACGGCGTGCGTGGCAGATATTGCCAACCCGGTAACGGTGTACAACAAGCTGATGCAGGAACGAACTCTCGGATAACCCCTAATAACAGGAGATGATAGCAATGTGCGATTGTTGTGGCGAACATAAAGATATTTATCTTCCGGAGCTGGCGACGATAAAAAGCCGCCGCATGCTCAATGGGACAGAATTGTATATGCACCTGACTTTGGACAGCGGCAAAGAGCTGGAGCATAAGCCAGGGCAGTTTGTCGAAGTGTCGATGGCGGGGATTGGCGAAGCGCCGATTTCGATTTCCTCGTCGCCAACTCAAAAAGGGTTTGAGCTGGTGGTCCGCAATGTCGGCAGCCTGACCAAGGCGATTCATCAGCTGGAAGCCGGCAGCAAACTCGGTATTCGCGGGCCTTATGGTTCGCTGTATCCGATGGAAGCGGCCAGGGGCAAAGACCTGGTGTTTATCTGCGGCGGTATCGGGCTGGTGCCGCAGCGGTCGTTTATCCGGTATGTCTTGGATCATCGTCAAGACTACGGAAGGCTGACCGTGCTGGTCGGTACGAAGTGTTATTCGATGCGTCTGTTCCGTGAGGAGCTGGCGCAGTGGGCCGAACGGAAAGATATGACATTAATGGAAACCATCGACGATGCCCACGACTGCTGGGACGGCAACGTGGGCGTGGTAACGACGCTGATACCCAAGATCGAAAGCGACCTGCCCAAATCGGTGGTTCTGGTGTGCGGCCCGCCGGTGATGTACAAGTTTGTGCTTATGGCTCTGGCCGAAGCGGAAGTACCGACGGAAAATATATACGTAAATCTCGAAAGACGAATGAAATGCGGCGTAGGCAAGTGCGGCCATTGTCAAATCAACGGCCTGTACGTCTGTCAGGACGGGCCTGTGTTCCGCTGGTCTGATTTGGCCACAGTGCCGGAGGCGATTTAATATGAGTAAACCACGAGTTGCGATATTTGATTTTGCCTGCTGTGAAGGCTGTCAGCTCCAGATCGTGAATCTGGAGGAAGAAATACTCGATCTGATTGGGGCGGTTGATGTTGTTGAGTGGCGTGAAGCGATGAGCGAGCAGAGCCACGAATATGACATTGCCATTATCGAAGGGTCGATTACTCGACTGGAAGATGAAAAACGGATGGAAGTGATTCGCAGCCGCGCCAAAGTCGTCATTGCCCTCGGCGCCTGTGCGACCATCGGCGGGGTCAACAAAATCAAGAACAATTTCGACATCAATGAGGTCAAATCCTGCGTTTATGGCAAGAGCGCCTCGATGCCGCATCTGGAGACTTACCCGACTAAAGCGATTGATGAGGTGGTTGATGTTGATTACAAGATTCACGGCTGCCCGATTAACGGCAAGGAATTTGCCGCGATCGTGCGTGCGCTGCTGCTGGGTAAAAAGCCGTTTGTGCCGGATTACCCGGTGTGCGTTGAATGTAAGGCCCGCGAGAATGTTTGCCGGTATGAATATAATGAGCCGTGCTTAGGTCCGATCATCCGTGCCGGCTGCGAGGCGAAGTGTCCGTCGGCGGGTTATCGCTGCTTCGGCTGCCGCGGATATGTGGATCACCCGAATGTTCAGTCGGCCACCGAGGTAATTACGAAATATGGTCTGTCGGTTGACGACCTGAAAACAAGAATGGTGTTGTTCGGAAGTAAACAAGGACCCAACGCATGAGTACAAATATAAACATAAACGTTCATCATGTCACCCGTATCGAAGGCCACGGGAATATCTCCGTCAAGGTCAAAGACGGGCGAATCGAAAAATGTGAATGGCAAGTCCCCGAAGCGCCGCGGTTTTTTGAGGCGATGGTGCGCGGACGGCGGTGGGATGATATTCAATCCATCGTCAGCCGAATTTGCGGCATCTGCTCGATCAGCCATTCGCTTGCGGCGATTAAGGCGGTGGAAGACGCATTGGGGCTGGAGGTGACCGAGCAGACCGACAAGCTGCGTTTGCTGCTGCATTATTCCGAGCAGCTGCAGAGCCATGTGCTGCATGTCGGTTACCTGGTCGCGCCGGATTTGTTCGCCGAAAAATCGGTTGTGCCGCTGGTCCCCAAGGCGCCGGATGCGGTTAAGACGATTATCAAGGCGCACCGGGTTGCCAACCAGTGGTCCGAACTGCTGGCCGGACGCATTACCCATCCGATTACCGTCATCCCCGGCGGGATGAGCAAAATCCCCGCCGAGCGGCAGCTGCGGGATCTGCAGAATCAGCTAAAGGCGATTGTGCCGGATCTGGTGACCATCTGTAAAGTGGTGCTGAGCGTGGCCGATAAGCTGCCGATTTTTGTTCGTGAGACCGAATATGTTTCACTGGCCGAGCCCGGAACGTATGCTTTCTATCACGGCCATATCGCTTCTTCCGATGGCTTTACCAAGCCGGTGCGTGAGTGGGAATCGGTTGCCAATGAGTACGTCAGTCCGCAGTCAACCGCCAAGTGGTGCAAGTGGCATCGCGATACTTATGCGGTTGGCGCGCTGGCACGATTCAATAACAGTGCCAATTATATCAGTCCGCTGGGCAAGACCGTAGCTGATATGTTCGGCTTGAAGACCGGTGTGTGCGGCCCATTCCTCAATAACGTCGCCCAGCTTGCCGAAGCGGCGCATGTGACTGAAATGGCGATCCGGCTGATTGATGAACTGTTGACCAAGGGGCTCAAGGACGAAAAAGTCAAAGTGACGCCCAAGGTCGGCCGGGGATACGGTGCGGTTGAGGCGCCTCGCGGGATACTGTTCCATGCGTACGAATTCAACAAAAACGGCGAATGCACCTGGGGCAATATGTGCATCCCGACCAATCAGAATCATGCCAACATTCAGAAAGATTTCGAGAAATTTGTTCCTGAATTTATGCACTTAGGGCAGGAAGGTCTGCGGCAGGGGATGGAAATGCTGGTTCGGGCGTATGACCCGTGTGTTTCCTGTTCGACGCATTTTCTGAATGTGGAGTTTATTTAGCCCGATAAAGCTCTAAAATAATGATTTGAGGCGACTCCGGTAAAATGGGGTCGCCTTTTTTTATGCAATCCGGGTATGTCGGTTCTATTCTTAGCAATAAAAGATAAAAATACGGACAAATTTGAGCTATTTTTAGTTTTGAATTTTCATATAATAAAGGCAAGTAAACGGATACCCTATGTTTTTCAGGAGATTAAATCATGGCACAGAAACGACTGAAAGCAAAACTTCAAGAAAAAAGAGACTTCATTGTAGTTGCTGAGTTAACTGGAGGGCCCGGATACAGTTTTGCGCCGATTGAAAAATTCCTGACAGGCTATCAACAGGCGGGGGCTGGGGCGATCCCGCAGGGTTTTGATTTTACCGGAATTATGCTGCCGCAAAATCCGGGGGGTGTGGCCAATATCGATCCTTCCGATGTGCTGGCGGTGGTCAGCCAAAAGAATCTGCTGGGTGACCTTGATTTTATTCCTCATATCAGCTGCAAAGACAGCAACTCCGACGGCCTGACCAGTACGCTGATTGGGTATCGTCAGCGTGGAGTCGAGACCGTTCTGGCTTTAACCGGCGATAAACCGACGCAGGCCAAAGGCGTTTTTGAGGTGGAGTCCGTGGGTCTGCTCAGTCAGATTCGTACACTGAATAATGATGCGCTGCTGAAAGCCAAGCCGGAAAATCTGGCGAAAACCAAACGGTTTTTTACCGGTGCGGCGGTTTCTCCGTTTAAATATACCGAGCCGTCGCTGATGCAGCAGTATTATAAGATGGAAAAGAAAATTGCCGCCGGTGCGGAATTTTTGATTACACAGGTCGGCTGGGATTGGAAAAAGTCTGTCGAACTGATGCAGTATCTCAAGGATAACCGGATTGATACGCCGGTATTGGGCAATGTTTATTGGCTAACGACGCTGACACCGGCTCCACGGCTGATGCATGATATCAAGCTGCCGGGATGCTTTGTCAGCGATGCGCTGCTGGCGAAATTGCAATCCGAAAGCGTGGAAGAGCATCTGGAAAGAGCGGCCCAGCAGGTGGCGATGTATAAATCCATCGGGGCGGCCGGGGTCGATGTCGGCGGGGTGCATGATTTTGATACGTTTACAAAAATATTGCGGCGGGCTGCGGAGATCGGGGACAACTGGCGGCAGTTCAAGGATAATTTGTATTGGCCGGCGGAGAAAGTGTTCTATCTGTATAGCGACCAGAATAAAACAACAGAACTGTCGAGGCCGAAAAAGAAAGGCCGGGAAAGTTCTTTGATTTTATGCACCGGGCGATATTGGATCCGAAATATGCCGGATTTAAGGCTTTCCGTGCAACCCTCAAAGGTGTCGGGGCCAGCAATGAAAAGAATTGTACCTATAAACTGTTCAATGCCGCTGA
>JBHJNC010000049.1:0-8622 GCA_048497675.1 Gimesia maris | reverse complement strand
TGCTGTGAACCACCACATCCACACCCTGCGTCAGCGGTCTCTGGAAAAACGGCGAAGAAAACGTATTATCCGCAACCAGAATCAGTTTTTGCTTGCGCGTTATTTCCGCCACGGCCCGCACATCCACCAATTGCAGCAAAGGATTGGCCGGGGTTTCTATCCAGACCAGCTTTGTCTCTTTGCGAATCGCCTGTGCAAATGCCTCCGGCCGCGTACCATCAACATAGGTAAATCGGATCCCGCGCGGTGCAGCGACACTGTTAAACAAGCGAAACGTCCCGCCATAGATGTTTTCTGAAGAAACAACATGATCCCCTGGACGCAGAAAAGACAGTGCAGCGTCAACCGCAGCCATGCCGGAACTGAATGCCAGGCCGTATTTGGCCTCTTCCAGCGATGCCAGGCATTTTTCCAGGGCTGTGCGATTCGGATTGCCGCTGCGTGAATACTCGAAAGAGCTGGGCTTGCCTACGCCTTTAAAGACATAGGTTGCGGATTGATAAAGAGGCGTAATCACCGCCCCGGTCGCAGGGTCCGGCGGCTGGCCCTCACGAATTACTTTGGTCGAAAATCTCATATGGTATCCTTATATATCGGGCGTATACAACAAACACATTGTTTTTTGACAGGATTTGCAGGAATTTACTACTTGGTTTTCTTTATCCTGCGAAGCACGCTGACCCCGTCTCTAATTATTTTTTAACCGTTTAGGTACTCACTGAAAAGCCAGGTTGACAAGTACCGTTCGCCGCAGCTGGGAATAATAACCACAATCAGCTTGCCGCGATTTTCATCGCGTGCTGCGACTTTGGCCGCTGCCGCCAGCGCCACACCGCTGGAAATACCAACCAACAAGCCTTCCTCGCGGGCAATTTTACGCGAATTATCCCCGGCCAAGACGGAATCGATCTGTACGATTTCATCGACCAGCTCCGGCCTATAAATTGATGGGATAAAACCAGCGCCGATTCCCTGAATCTTATGCGGGCCGGGTTTGCCGCCGGACAATACCGGCGACTCAACAGGCTCAACCGCAATCGCTTTAAACGATTTCTTGCGTTCTTTAATCACGCTGCTGACACCGGTGATGGTTCCGCCTGTGCCGACACCGGAGATCAGGATGTCGACCTTACCTTCGGTGTCCTTCCAGATTTCCTCAGCGGTCGTTTTCCTGTGTATCTCGGGGTTGGCCGGATTGGCAAACTGATTGGGCATATACGCTCCCGGTGTTGTCGCGGCAACCTCCTCGGCCTTCCGGATAGCGCCTTTCATCCCCTCGCTGCCGGGAGTCAGTACCAATTCAGCTCCGAGGATTTTCAGCAGCAGCCGCCGCTCCAGACTCATGGTATCCGGCATCGTCAGTATCAGACGGTATCTGCGCGCGGCGGCGACAAAAGCCAGCGCAATGCCGGTATTGCCGCTGGTCGGCTCAACAATCAGCCCGCCGGGTTTTAACCGGCCGTCAGCTTCGGCCGCATCGATCATCGCCCTGCCGATGCGGTCTTTGACGCTCGACAAAGGATTGAAATATTCCACCTTGGCAACCACGTTCGCCCCGGTTTCTTCACTGATACGGCGGAGTTTGACCAAAGGCGTCCGTCCGATGGTTTGGGTAATATCCTGATAAATACTCATAAATCACCTCAATTTCTTTTTGAAAACCCGGGACAGCTACGTCTTTGGGGCCGCAGATTGCAAAAAGAGTCGCTGTCCCCGGTTTTACAGTAGATATATTATTGTTTCATTAAAAGGCATACTGAAGGCTGAGTACGACACCTTCGCCGAGCCCGACTTTCGAACTTGATTTTTCATCTCCGGCGTTAACATAGGCCGCAATTAATGTTGTATTGGGGTTGATAAACCACGCAGCATGGACATCCCAGTAATCCGCATCTTGCCAATTTGTTCCCCGGTAGCTGAAATCGGCGCCTTGCTTGTACTCTACGCCTAACGCCAAGGATTTAGTTAAGACAAAATCAACATTCCCAAATCCCGTCACATCCCTGTCATCGGCATAGCCGAGAACGCCTGTGGTCTGGCTGTCCGTAGATACCGCACCGGCTGACACTAAAACCGGAATCGGCGTCTGCGTAATCAGCTTGGTCGCTACGAGATAGACGTCATAGCCACTGGAGTCAACACCCGCGGCATGCCTGTTGGGGTTATCGCTGGTCTGTTTGGCAACAGCACCCACAGATATCGCTGGAAACCATGCCTGATCCCACGAATTCTCTTCAATCAGCAGATACTTGGCGCCAAAATTATCTTTTTTGATGTTATCCCAGCCATCTTTCGAAACAACCTCATAACCATAGGACAGCTCCAGCCGGCCGAAAAATGTCTCGGAAAAACCAAGCGCTGTCCAGTCAATATGCGATTCTCCGAGATTGACATACCATGCACCAAGCTGGGGTTTACCGATATTCTTCCAGATACTCGACGAATTGGGGTCGCCCAGTGACGTGCCGGGGTTGGCCGGATATGCGAACGGATTGAACGCAGCTCCGCCTACGCCTTCTAAATTCGTAAATGGGACACCTGCCCAAATTGTTGTTTTAAACACCACTACTATCAATACTAAAATCCAATGTAATTTATTGACCTTTTCCACGGTACTAATCCTTTCTTGTTTTCGGTTTTTCCAGTGGTCTGGTCAAAACTTGTTTTATTCAATTTTCAAGCTGTATCCTGTTGTCAGGTTATCATTTAAATAATTGAAAATACTTTAACATGCCATCATATTCCACCTCCCTTATCATAATAGGCTGACGCGTCAAATCGGAACTTCTCGGTTTTATCAATCTGGACGATTCGACTGTTATGTATCGTAATCAGAATGTGTCCATATTGGAGCGTTTTTGTCGCGGCAGTAAGTTCTTTGACAACAGCATCATTGAAAATACTCACATCGGTTGTTTTTGTCGGCTTGTCTTTCATGGACATATCCAGTTTACACGATACTTTCGATATTTCACCAACGGTCAGCTTTGCGATTTTTTCAGTGCCTGTTCGATGTCGGCCAGAATGTCATCAATATGCTCGATTCCTATCGACAAGCGGATAAAGTCGGGCGTTACACCGGTGGCCAATTGCTCTTCCGGCGACAACTGCTGATGCGTCGTCGAGGCTGGATGGATCGCAAGCGTCTTAGCATCGCCAATATTTGCCAGATGCGAAATCAGCTGCAGGGCATCGATGAATTTTTTGCCTGCTTCCAGGCCGCCTTTGATGCCGAATCCGAGAATCGCACCGGCTCCGGCGGGCAGATATTTCTGTGCCTTGGCGTGGTCGGGACTGGATTTAAGGCCCGGATAGTTGACCCAGGTTACTGCAGGGTGCTTTGCCAGATATTCCGCTGCCGCCAGAGCATTCTGGGCGTGTCTTGGCATACGCAGATGCAGCGTCTCAAATCCCTGGAGAAACTGGAACGCATTAAATGGCGACAATGCCGGACCTATATCGCGAAGCAGCGTCACGCGGGCTTTGATAATATACGCGATATTGCCGAGCGGTTTTAGGGCTTCGACGAAATCCAGTCCGTGATAACTGGGATCCGGCCCGCTGATCAGCGGGAATTTGCCGTTGGTCCAGTCGAACTTGCCGGAATCGACAATCAACCCCCCAATTGAGGTGCCGTGACCGCCGAGAAATTTGGTGGCCGAATAAACAACGATGTCAGCCCCATACTTAATCGGCTGCAGCAGGTATGGCGTAACTGTATTATCGACAACCAGTGGGATGCCGTTTTTGTGTGCAATCTTGGCAAGTTCTTCGATATCCGCCACATCCAGCTTCGGGTTGCCGATTGTTTCTGCGTAAATGGCTTTCGTTTTGGGCGTAATCGCCTTCTGGAATCCGGCAAGGTCATCGGATTTGACGAAATTGACTTTGACGCCAAGACGCTTAAATGTGTAGTGAAACAAGGTGTACGTTCCGCCGTACAGGTTATCTGCCGAGACGATTTCATCGCCGGCCTGGGCAATATTCAGCAGCGATAAAGTGATCGCTGACTGGCCGCTGGCCACCGCCAATGCACCGACGCCGCCGTCTAAAGCGGCAATCCGTTTTTCCAGCACATCAGTTGTCGGGTTCATCAGACGAGTGTAGATGTTGCCGAATTCTTTCAGCGCAAACAGGTTGGCTGCATGCTCGGCACTCTTAAACTGATACGAGGTTGTCTGGTAGATCGGCACGGCCCGCGAACCGGTGGTCGGGTCGGGCTGCTGACCGGCGTGAAGCACGATGGTTTCAGGTCTTAAAGGTTTTGTTGTCATAGTTTTATCATCCTTTCTTGGTATTTTTTGTGTTATGTGATTCGCAAACAGCCTAAGTCAGCTATATTCTGAAATCACCTTATTCTATTTCGATGTTTTGTAGTATTTGTTCAACCGAAAGCGTTTGTTTTAACTGAGCCAGTGTTTCGGTTTTCCCGCTGCCGCCGCCGGCAAAAACCTGATACGCTTCCTGGCGGCAGCCATCAATCGTCTTAATGCAGCCGGTAAATCCCATATCCGCTACCGCACAGTGGGCACAGCGATTCGGACAGCCGGAGATGGCGATGGTCTTTCCTTTCCACGCCGCTTTGTCAAGCGATTGAGCCAATCGCACTGCCAGTTTCCGTGAGCTTGTCAGCCCATTGGTGCAGGTATCAGAGCCCGGACAGGCCACAATTGCCGGCTGGTTTTCGTACTTTGACAACGCATCCGGAATGACAATCGGACTGCTGCTGAACAGCTCAATGCCATGGGTCAGATTAATACGGATGGCGATGCCCGCAGGTTCGCAGTAGTCCGCCAGCAGCTCGGCATCCTCCAGAGACATTTCACCGGTGATGCATTGCAGGGTTGTAGAGTGAAAGTCCCGGGCTTTAACGGGATTGAACTTTATTTCAGGAACCGTAAGTGTTTGCTGGATACGTTCAAACCGGCAATGCAGCTGACTGAGGAATTCTTCGTCTCCCAGCCTCTGGCGAATATGCCGAAGTCGGGCCTTTCGCCGATTTTGCCGATCGCCCAACTCAGAAAATAACTCCAAAGCCGCAGCCGAAAGCCAGACAACTTGCTGGGCGGTTAAAGATGAATACAATTCGATTCCGAGCTGAGGCTGTGCGCCCAGGGAACCGGCCCCGATCGCCCGAAACCGCCCGTCTGCCAGAGCGACAAATCCCAAATCGTTGACAAACGGCCTTGCACAGGCCTTATCGCAGCCCGAAAAGCTGATTTTAAATTTTCGCGGCAGGTTGAACAGCAGTGGACTGTCAAACAGCGTTTCTCTGACCAGTTTAGCCAGCGGCCAGACGTCAAATGCATTCTGATGGAATTCACATCCGGTACAGAGCGTGACATTTCGCACACAATCGCCGCAAGCCCCAAACGTATTTAGCCCTGCGGTATTCAGCGTCTGATAGACAGCCGGGATATCCCGCTCAGCAATATCATGCAGTTCAATATCCTGTCGCGTGGTCAGGTGCAGCGGAGCCAGCGGTGAAAAACGCTGAGCTGTTTTCGTGATAGCCCGCCACTGACGAATATCGATGCGTCCGCCAAATACGGGAATTCTCTGCATCCAAAGTCCATGCTGCTTTTGGGGGTAACTTCCCAGCAGACGCTGGGGAGAAACTATACCGGTTTCCTTAAGATGATTATTCTGTGTCTGCATTTTGAACCTTATAAATAATATTCCGGCAGATAATGTTTTTCGGCCAGAAGCCGCGTGACCTGATCTGCTGCGCGACTTACATCATCTGAGGTTTCCAGCTTCAAATCCAGCAGCGATTCCGGTAATTCCTGATTGCCGATTCCCACAACAACCGTTTGGCCCGGACTATTGAGTGTCTTGAGCGTTTTAAGCTCATACTCATCCAGGTCGCTGATGGAGGTAATCAAAATCAATCCCGCATCTGTGAACAGATGGGCCGTTTCTCCCAAACGGCGGAGGAACTCGTCGCGAAGGCCGGACTGGCGAAGATCGCTGTTAATCCCCGCCAAACTGTTATCCAGTCCAAGATAATACGCCATCTTGCCTGTAGAAAAGAGTTTTTCCTCCAGTTTTCGAGCCACCGCCCATTTGCCGGTATTGATCGGGCCGCAGATCACAACCATCGCCGCTCGATGTCCAAGCCGCTGGGCACGAATCTGAGGCGTGATCTCACTTCGCCACCAGCTCGCCTGCCGCTGGCGGACATGTTCGGAAATCAAATCTTCCTGGTCCTGCTGAGAATTCAAAATCACGCCGCCGCCTGCGATATGGTAGTTATCAATAATCACAAACCGGCCGGTTTGGGCAATTGCGGATGACAAATCAAACGCGATAGGACGAAGGGTCTCCAAGACGCATTCGGCAACGTCGTGGCGTTCGATGTGCTGGCGGTTACTTTCAGTAGTCAGCTCGGATGCATCCAGCACATTATGGATTTGCCGCAGCCAGACCGGAACCTTGGCAGTGGCTAATTTAAGCACATACCGTTTGTGATACACCATCGGCTCACGACCCAGCCAAAACAAATTGACACGGATACGCGTTGCGGCTTTGGGCCCATCCTGATTTGCTCGCGACATCACCTCGCCCGGCTGAAAATAAATCTGCTCGGTCAAAGTCACCCCCACCGATTGACCTGCAGCGGCCTGAGTCGGCGGATTGGCATTGAAAACTTCTATCGAGGCAATCGTGGAACGCTTTCCAGAAGGCGAGAAAACCACCTCGTCCCCTACAGCCAGATTTCCGGTTTCGATACGGCCGGCCAGAATACGCCGGTCGTCATTATGCTCGGTAAATTTGTAGATATCCTGAATCGGAAACCGCAGCGGTTTATCAACGCTGGCCTTTTCCTTTTCAAAGCCATCCAGGGCGCTCAGCGCGGTAGGACCTGTGTACCAGCTTGTATGTGCTGACCCAGTGACGATATTAACTCCTTCACGAGCCGCAATCGGGATAAAATGCTTAGGCTTGATACCTACTTGCTGCAGAAATTCGGTATATTCTTTGCGAATCGACTCAAAGGTATCTTGGGAATAGTTGACCAGGTCCATCTTGTTGACACAGACAGCGACCTGCCGGATCCCCAGCATTCCCAACAAGTAACCGTGCCTGCGTGAATTTTCACGCACACCTTCTTTGGCGTCAATCACGAGCACGGCCGCCTCAGCCCGGGCCGCCCCGCTGATCATATTCTTGAGAAACTCTATGTGTCCGGGTGCGTCAATGAGAATATACTCCCGTTTGGCTGAACGGAAAAAGCATCGGGCCGAGTCAATGGTAATCCCCTGTGCCTGTTCATCCTTCAGGGCATCCAGCAAGAAAGCGTATTCAAAGGGCTTTGCGGTTCGAGCACAACGATCCTTGACGTCCTGCAGTTTGCCTTTGGGCAGTGAATCGGTATCGGCCAGCAACCGTCCGACCAGGGTACTTTTGCCATGGTCGACGTGACCAATAATTACGATATTCATCTTTTGCAGCGAATGGATATCGTGATTGTTCTTCGTTATTGTTTGTTTTTTATCCGCTATTAAAGTCATGGTTCATCCTGACATTATCTTTGTCTATTGGCTTATTTAACACGTTACAAAAACCACTGTTACATATAGCCTTCACGCCGCAGCGTTTCCAGTCCGCCGCCATCTTCGGCATCCTGCTGACGGCCGGAACGCTCGGCAATATTTGAGAACTTGCCGCTTTTGAGCTCTTCGATAATCTCGGCCACATTACTGGCAGTCGACTCTACCGGCCCGGTACAGGGAGCACAACCCAATGAGCGATAGCGTTTGCCGGTTCCTTTGTCGAAATACAGTGAAATAATGGGAATATTCTCACGCTCAATATATTCCCAGATATTCAATTCGGTCCAGTCCAGCAAGGGGTGAATACGCACATGCGTTCCGGGAGCAAAATCGGTATTAAACTGATTCCAGAGTTCCGGGGGCTGCTCGGCCACATCCCACTCGCTGTGAGCATCGCGCGGAGAGAAATAACGCTCTTTGCTGCGGCTGCCTTCTTCATCGGCCCTGGCCCCGACGATAACCCCAGTAAACGGCTCGCCTTTGTCCTGCTTAGCCAGTCGGCCGGTCGTGTGATCCATCACCCAGCGGGGCCATTCCCCGCTGAGTGTATGTTTCAGCGCTTCGCTTTTGAGCGCAGCACAGCACTGCAGCCGCGTCAGATTGCCGTCCGGAAAGGTCTGTTTATTCGCAAGTGATTTTTCATTTTGTCCCACAATCAAATTCAGCTTCCATTGTCTGGCGAAATGGTCACGATATTCGATCATTTCAGGTATTTTGTAGTGCGTATCGATGTGCATCAGCGGAATCGGTACATGGCCGAAAAATGCCTTTCGTGCCAGCCACAGCAAAACCGTGCTATCCTTGCCGATAGACCAGAGCATCACCAGATTCTTAAAGGAACGATAGGCCTCTCTGAGAATATATACACTTTGTGATTCTAATGCATCCAATTGATTCATCATTATTCTACTCCTGCACAGAACAGGTCATCTTCTGTCTACTTTAACACATTCTTTTCCGTTCTATTCCAATGCAAACCGCACTCTTTGTGTTCCGGCTCTTCCCACCACCACCGGCCAGCCCTTATATCCTGGCCTGCCTCAATTGCCCGTGTACATGGGGCACA
>JBHJNC010000048.1:0-3064 GCA_048497675.1 Gimesia maris | reverse complement strand
CGTCCATAAGAACCTCAAATTAACATTTTTTTACAAGTAGAGCCTTGCTTATAAAATTCAAAAATCAAAAGTTAAAAAGCAAAAAGAATTTGGATGGCGGTTATTCTATTTAAATTTTGATTTGTATTTTTAATCTTTTATTTTTGATTTTTTATTTTTCTACAGTCCTTGTATATCCTTCCGCGTTACGACGTTGACGCCGGCGGCGGTCAGCACTTTACCCGCCCGTTCCGGCTCATCGAAGCGGAAGACCATCAGGGCCTTGTCGCTGGATTTTTCCATAAAGCCGTACATATACTCGACATTCAGGTCGTGGTCCGACAGAATCTTAAGCACATCGGCCAGCCCGCTGGGCTTATCATCAATTTCGACAGCAACCACATCCGTCCGATTGGCCGTCACCTGGTTTTCATGAAACAGCTTAATCGCCTGATCCGGCTTATCGACAACCAGCCGAAGCACGCCGAAGGATTCGGTCTCGGCAATCGTCAGCGCCCGGATATTAATCCCCGCCTTACCCAATATCGCACAGACCTCATACAGCCGCCCTTTTCTATTTTCCAAAAATACCGAAATTTGTGTCAGCTTCATATCCATCTCCTGAAAAGAGTAACCACAGATTGCGCCAATTTCTATCGGACAGGATTTACAGGATAAAAAATCATGTAAATCCTGTTAATCCTGTCTAAAATATTCTGCGAAATCTGCAGTTCCATGTTTCATAGTTCCATTGTTACAGTGCTCTTTTATCAATCACGCGTTTGGCTTTGCCCTCACTGCGGGCGATGGTCTTGGGTTCGACTAATTTGACCGTCACGCCGATGGACAGGACGCCTTCGATTTCTTTTTTAATCTTCTGCTCCAGTGCGTGCATCTTTTTAATTTCGTCGCTGAACATTTTTTCATCGACTTCAACCATAATCTCAACCTCGTCGAGCTTATGCGCCTGCCGGTCGATAACGAGCTGATAATGCGGATGCGTCCCTTCGATGCCCAATAGGACGTGCTCAATCTGCGATGGAAAGACATTGATGCCGCGGACGATAATCATATCGTCGGTGCGGCCTTTGATCTTGCTGGTCCGCGGGCTGGTGCGTCCGCATTTGCATGGCTGGTTGGTCATGCTGACAATATCGCGCGTCCGATAGCGAATCAGCGGAATCCCCTGCTTGGTCAGCGTGGTAATGACCAATTCGCCATCGTGACCTTCCGGCACAGGCTTGCCCGTATCGGGATTGATAATCTCCGGATAAAACACGTCCGAGAACAGATGCAGCCCGACCTTGTGATGACATTCCTGCGACACGCCGGGCCCGATGATTTCCGACAACCCGTAAATATCGGTCGCCAGCATATTCCAGGTCTGCTCAATTTCGCCGCGCATCGACTCGCTCCACGGCTCAGCCCCGAAAACGCCGATCTTCCAGCTCGCCGAACGGGGGTCGATCCCCATTTCGCGGGCTTCATCGGCCATATACAGACAATAACTCGGCGTACAGGCCAAAATCCGCGGCTTGAAATCCTGCATAATCTTCAATTGCCGCTTGGTTTGCCCGCTGGAAGTCGGAATAATCGTCATCCCCATCTCCAGCGCCCCATAGTGAGCGCCAAGCCCGCCGGTAAACAGGCCATAGCCATACGCAATCTGAATGATATCGTCCGGCACAGCCCCCGCGCAGCAGAACGCCCGCGCCATCACCTCCGACCACAGCTTGACATCGTCTTTGGTATAGCCCACCAGCGTCGGGTTGCCGGTTGTGCCGCTGGAGACGTGAATTTCCGCCAGCTCCGTCCGCGGCACGCTGAACAAGCCGAACGGATAATGGTCCCGCATATCCATCTTGGTCGTAAACGGCAGCTTGACAATATCATCAATACACTTGATGTCACTGGGGGTGATGCCAAGATGGTCAAACTTCTGCCGATACACCGGACACCGCTCATAGACATAGTGGGCCAGCTTAACCAGCCGCTCAGACTGAAGATTCTTCAATTCCTCAAGCGGCATTGTTTCAATTTTTTCATTCCAAATCATATAAACCGCCTCCCGAATGCAGGTGATTATTGTTGCTTAAAGGTACCCGATTCTGCCCCAAGGGTCAAGGATTATCCCGCAAAAAACCCATATTTCAGTATGAAAATGCCGTTTTGCGCACAAAAAAGCCCGGCGGTTAGACCGGGCCTTCAAACGGTGTTACAGAAAATTGAATCTTAGAACGTCCACTCTACGCCCGCACGAGCAAAGAGGGCATGATCTTGAGAACTGCCATCGTAGTAGCTGCCGGGAATAAAATAATCAAACTGGAAATAGGTCACAAAACTCTTGCAGCAGCTGTATTTGGCCATCCAGCTGACCATCTGGCCGCGGAAGTTGCCGCCTTCAGAAAACTGCGGTGCCCCGAGCGAACCGGACGTGCCGCCCTTGGTGTTTTCATCCGCCCACAGTAGATTGTAATCGGTCAAGAAACTCCAGTCCTTAATCGGTCTAAAGGTGTGCCCAAAACCAAGACGGTGCAGGTTGGTTACTTCGCCTTTGTTCACTTCAAAAGTGTACATATTCGGCATCATATCACCGCCGCGCTGCGGCTGAGCCCAATCACCCCACAGTGTATCAAACGCTTCGCTGCCTTCGGTGCCCGGTTTATTGCCGGACAGAAATTCGTACTGGGTACGAAGTTCATTTTTCAATTCATCATTGAAAGCATAAACAATCATATTGTTGCTACCCAGACCCGACATGCTCTCCATATTCTTAGCAGTATAATTGGTTCCCGCATCTTTCTTTCCGAACTGCTTAGCGAGTTCTGCGCTGTAGGACCAGTTATCATCCAGCTTCTGAGCCAAACGTCCCCCGAAGGTGTGAATCTCAGAGTCTTTGCCCATGCTGGTATTGCTGCTGCTCCAGTTTTTCCCTCTGCCTTTCCAGAATTGGGTATAGTTCGACGGTTCATCTTTCTTGTAGATATAGTAGCCCTCGAGTGTGGTATTATCAAAAGATTTATCTGTCAAATAGGCGATAAACCCGTTTTCATCCGTCTTCTGAGTCAGGCTCTGATAATCCTTA
>JBHJNC010000047.1:0-3421 GCA_048497675.1 Gimesia maris | reverse complement strand
ATTTTCAATTGATGATAAGGACTTTGAGGAAATGGACAAGATAGAGTTACAGGAAAGAACCAAAGAATTTGCTCGACGGTGTTTGAAGTTGTGTCAGACGCTGCCGGAAAACTGGATCAGCAGGCATCTTCGCAGTCAATTATTTCGCTCGGCGACATCAGTAGCGGCCAATTATCGTTCTGCGTGTGCGGCTCAGTCGATTAAGGCATTTATACAAAAATTAGGGATTGTTGTTGAAGAAATCGACGAATCGATGTTTTGGATTGAATTTATAGCAGATCATCAACTGGTAAGCCAAAAACGTTTATTGCCCCTCTTGAAAGAGGCTAAAGAATTAACGGCCATTTTTATTGCTTCACAAAAGACGGCACGGCGAAAAAATGGAAAATTGAAAATGGAAAATTGAAAATAGACGATGCCTCGTTTTTCTTACATTGCTATTTCGCCCTCGAAAAAGACCGAAAAGGGCGTAATTACCGCCGAAAGTGCTTTTTCGGCGCGGAAGCATCTGCGCTCCAAAGGGCTGCATCCTACGGAGATTAAAGAGGTTGCCGCGGTCGAGGGCAAACAGCGGTTCAGGCTTTTTCGTAAAAGTAATAGAGGGGCGGTAACGGCTTTTACCAAAGAGCTTTCGACCATGCTGTCGGCGGGGATTAAGCTGACCGATGCGCTGGGCGTTCTGATTACCCAGGTTAACGACCCGGGGCTGCGAATTGCGATAACGGATATCCGGGATCGGGTTGTCTCCGGCGAGTCATTTGCCGAAACCTTGACAGAGTATGGACACTATTTTGACGTGATTTATGTCAGTATGATGCGGGTCGGGGAGATAACCGGTACGCTGGATAAAAGCCTTGCCACGACATCGGCGTTTATGGAAAAACGTCAGCGGTTGGAAGCGAAAATGACGACTGTAATGATTTATCCGGCGATGCTGATTTTTGGTTCGATTGGTGCGGTATTGATTATCACCATCAAGGTCATACCGGTGATTGCAGAGCAGATTACCAAAACCGGACAGGAACTGCCCTGGATTACAAAGGCCTTGATTGGAACTTCGGAATTGCTGACAAGCTGGTGGGTGATTCCGATTCTGGCCGGGCTGTTCGGTATCGGCTGGGTGTATAGGACAATAATGAAGACCCCTAAAGGCGCGTATTGGCGCGATAAGACGATATTAAGTTTGCCGGGTATCGGCCCGCTGATTAAGCAGCGCATTGTGTCGCGGTTTGCCTCGACGCTGGCGACGCTGCTGGGAGCGGGGCTGTCGATGGCCGAGTCGCTGCGGGTTGTTGCGCAGGTTACCGGCAACCAGATTATGAATGACGCGGTCAAGCAGGCTCGCGACCGGATTCTGGCGGGGGCGGATATCGCTACGCCGCTGCGCGACAGCGGGGTGATTGACCCGTCGATTGCACATATGGTGGCGGTCGGTGAGAAAAGCGGCGAATTGGAACAGATGCTCAAGGTGATCAGCGAAAATCTGGATGCGTCCAGTGATTTGGTGATTGAACGGCTGAGTGCCGCCATTGAGCCGGTGATTATTGTATTTATGGCGCTGGTTATCGGTGTTATTGCGTATGCAACCATGATGCCGCTGATTAAGTTTTCAGCGGGAAGTTTTTAAGATTTTTAATTTTCCATTTTCAATTGTCAATTTAAGAGAATGGAAAAATGAAGATCAAATGGAAAATAGAAAATGGAAAATGGAAAATTTGAAGAGGCGATTATGAACAACAAAAAAATTAAATTTTTTTATCGCGGATTTACGCTGGTGGAAGTGATGGCGGTGATTGTGATTATCGGTCTGCTTGCGGCGATTGCGGCCAAGAACTTTTTGGGGCAGACGGATAAAGCCCGTGTGATTACCACCAAAGCAACACTTAAGACGCTGCATGAGGCGGTCAATATGTTCAAAATGGACACCGGCCGGCTGCCGACCGAAGAAGAGGGGCTTGTTGCCCTGATTGAAAAACCCGCGGATGTGGAGGGCTGGTCACAGAGCGGTTATCTGGAAGGGACAACCATTCCGAAAGACGCCTGGAAACGCGAGTTTATCTTTCAGCTTAATCCTGAAAGCGGCAAGCCGTTTGTGATTATCAGCTTGGGTGCCGACGGCAAAGAGGGCGGCGAAGGGTATGATGCCGACTTGTTCAGTACCGATACCGAGTAATAAATGGTAAATTGGAAATGGTAGATTGTAGAATGAGAGAGAATTTTCCATTTTCTATGTTCCATTTTCCATGTGCTCGGAAGACAAAAACTGCATCGGGGAAGCCTGACCTGCGATGCGGCGGGCTGGTTTTGGTTGAGATGCTGATGGTGCTCGGCATCATTGCATTCATTACTTCCATTGCGATGTTCAGCTTTTCGGCAATGACCGGCAAAAGTTATTTTAAACGCAAAGCCGCAACGCTGGTTCAGGCCTTTCAATCGGCAGTCAATACCGCCCAGCAATCTGACCGCCGGTATGCGGTGATTTTGAATTTTGACGAAAAAACCTGGATGCTGCGGCAATTCAATCAATTGAATTTCGAGGGGATTCCCGAAGACCAAGCCGTTATCAAGACGGGTTTCTTTGACCCGCGATTTGATATCGATTATGTCCTGTATGACGATGGTGTTGATACCCGCTATCCGCGTGAAGGGCAGATGACGAATGCCGCCATTTTTTTTGCCGGCCACGGTGGCTGGCGGAACGGCGGCAAGGTTGTTCTTCGGGATGAAGACGGTAATCTGTGGTCGATTGTGATTTATCGTATCGGCAAGCCGGTTGAGCTGCTCGAAGGTGATGCGCCGATTATGGCTCCGATACCGGCCGAGCAATTGCCATTCTGAAAATACGAAGCACTAAATTATAAATCTTAAACAAAATTAAAAATTGGAAGTCAAAAACATATAATCTGTATAGTTGATAGATTCAGTTTTTTTGACAAATTACGAACCAAGAACTAAGAACATTTTACAATGAAGCAATCAACAAACCAGCATAACAAAGGCTTTACCCTGGTCGAGGTGGTAGCGGCGCTGTTGATTTTGTCGATGCTGATTGGTTCGGCGCTGGTGGCAATGAACAATATCGTCGAAAAGATGGTCGATCTAAAGGCCAAGTCCCAGGCGTTTGCCCTTGCACGTCAGAATATGGAAAAGCTTCTGACGGCAACCAGCGTCGAGGATATGTCCGAATATGGCGTGGTTGAAACCAATCCGGATATGGATTGGCAGACGATCGTCGAACCGTTTTATGAGCCGATCAGCAATCGGATGTGGATTCGGGGGGTCTGTTCTTCCAGTTATACCGACAGCAAAGGGCAGCGGCAGATTATCGAACTGACCTGCTGGCTGACTGGCCTGAATGCAAAACAGATTCAGCAGATTGCCGACCAGCAAAAACGGCAGGAAGAATATATGTCGCAGTTTT
>JBHJNC010000046.1:0-4716 GCA_048497675.1 Gimesia maris | reverse complement strand
GACAATCAGCAGGGCGGTAATCCAGAAGTACCGCCGGACGCGGTAGGCTCGGGAGGAACCCTGCTGTACCATGAGCAGCACCCCGACGGCGGCTAAAAGTCCAAGATGGAGCTCATGATAGACATTAAATATCAATGGGGCGATGACTGCGACAAAAATGCCGCCGATAGCACCGCCTGCCGCGATTGCAAGATAATAGGCGGTTAAATGTCTTGATTGCGGGCGGAGTCGATACAATTCGCCATGACATACCATCGAACAGAAAAAAAGCATTGCCATATAAAGGGTAATCAATAACCCTATGCTTAGTGAATCGCCCGCATTTCGTGCGTAAATCACTCCAACGATGCCGAGGATAAACAGAGTTATAAACACAGGACGTCTGTACCAGCGCGGATGGTCAAAACAGAGAATAAAAGACAGCAGATATAAACTAAGCGGAAGAATCCACAGAAACGGAATAACTGCGACATCCTGGGTGACTGTTGTTGTGACTGCCAGGAGTTCCACTGAAGCACACGCCGGCAAAGCAACCCAAAGCAGGAATTGGCTCTTAAGGATAGGGGAGCAAATAGTCATATTGTCATTAGATGCATTGGATTGGGCTATTACTGTTGATTTCTTCGTAGAGAGAATTGATACTGCAAGGTAAAGGATGGCGTACAGCCAAAATCCAAGCGACCACAGCTTTGCAATCGCAAAACGAGTCATATATGGCTCAAAAAAGAACGGAAAACTCAGTAATCCCAAAAGCGATCCTGCATTGCTAAGGGCATAAAATCGATAGGCGACTGCCTCCGGGAAAATACGTGCGTACCACGCCTGAAGCATTGGTCCTGTTGTCGATAAAAGGAAATAAGGTAAGCCCACACTGACCGAGCAAATCAGCAGGATTTTCAACAGAGGGTTATCCTGCGGTTCTGGTTTAAAAGAATCGGCAGGGACGATTGATAAGGTTGCGGCAGCGATGAGCAGAATTGCAAATTGATTAACTGCCTGCCGTGGCGTTGAGAAATAATAATTGTTGATATGGGACCAGCCATATCCTGCCAAAAGAAATAATTGAAAAAAAAGCATACATGTTGTCCAGACTTCCGGGGTACCGCCGAACCACGGCAGTAAAAATCTCCCGATCAGCGGCTGGACCTGAAAAAGCAAAAAAGCACTGAGAAAAATGGTAGCACCAAACAGCAGGTTAATACCTGCGTGTCCAATATTAGTAGAAATAGATCTATTATGCATTCTATTATATAAAAAAGGTTCGTACTTCAGTTCACTATCATAATCTTGATTTTGACAGAATGTATCATAGCGCAATAATAGACCTTGTAAAGCAAGAAATTAATGAGTAAAACATATAAAAAAAGATATAACATATACTAAAAAAAATTAATAAGGCTGTTTTTAAGAAAAAAAAGATAAAAATTTAAAAAAAATTAATAAACCAGCTATTCACTCTTGACTTGGTAGTCGATAGTGACTATATAGTCATTTATGGGTCAGAAAGATAAAAATACGCTATGGCCAATGGATCGGACCCAGCGGCGAGCGAATAAAACAAGGTCAAAATTGCTCGAAGCGGCGTTAGTGGTCTTTACCGAAGTCGGCGTTGACGCAGCGACCATTGAGCAGATAACGGATAAGGCAGATGTCGGAAAAGGTACTTTTTACCGGCATTTCTCAGATAAACAGCAGCTTTTGCAGGCATTGATTGACGAAGCTTTAGAAAAGTTGAACGTCCGGATTGCCGATGAAAGCGGAATTGATAGAAGCCTTGATGGGCTTTTGGAACGGCTCTTTGATGAACACGCGGCGTTTTTTTTGCAGCATACGGAACAATATATCTTGCTTTTTCAGGGCCGTATGCTTATAAAACTGGGCCGCGATTTGACCGGCGAGATTGAAGCCCCGTATTTGCGGTACTTAGACACGCTCGAACGCCAGATTAAGCCGTTCATCTCCGACGGCGGAGAGGTTGCCAAAGTCCGGCGGCTCAGTTGTGCGATTGCCGGGTTCGTATTCGGGTTTTTCTCGTTTGCGATGATTGGGCTAAGCCGCGAAGAGATGGAAGAAAGCGTCAAAGATTTGCGTAAGGCATTTGTAGAAAGCATGGCGAAGTTCCTGGCCAGATAATCAACAGGGACTAAAATTGATCAATATGGTTTAAGGATAACTGAAAATGAGCCAGCCGCTCAATATGGAAACAGCAGAAATTTCCGAACCTCCCTCTACGTGCGGGCGTGTTTGCGAAGAAGAACCGCCCTCTACGATGACCGCCGCAGAACCGGCGGTCACAATCAAACCTACCCTTCCTACCCAAAGTCGATGGAATGACTGGAAATGGCAAATGAGCCATCGCATTCGTTCCGTTGAGCAGCTTTTCGGCTATTTTCCGGACAAGAACTATTGCCGGTCAATTGAGCCGGTGGTTGCCAAGTACCCGATGGCCATCACGCCGTATTATGCCTCACTGATTCGCAAAGTTGATCTGGCCGATCCGGTATTTCAGATGTGTGTGCCTCAACTCAACGAACTGTGTGATCCCCCGTTTTTGTCCAGTGACCCGCTGGAAGAACACGACGATATGCCGGTGCCGGGATTAGTGCATCGGTACCCCGACCGTGCACTGCTGATTGCTACCAGTACCTGTTCGATGTACTGCCGCCATTGCACTCGCAAACGTGTGGCCGGTACACGGGAAACAAGTATCTCGGCCCGCCGCTTAGAGCAGGTTACGGCATATCTGACGGCACATCCGGAAATTTCGGATGTCATTATTTCCGGCGGTGATCCGCTGACGATGAGCGATGAGGCCATTGAGCTGATTCTCTCGTCAATTCGCAAGGTGCCATCGGTGCAGATTATCCGTATCGGGACACGAATGCCGGTGGTCTTGCCGATGCGTATTACCGACAACTTAGTCAACATTCTCAAGAAGTATCATCCGTTGTGGATCAATACGCACTTTAATCACCCCAACGAGATTACGCCGGATTCGCAGGAAGCCTGCCGCAAGCTGGCTGATGCGGGCATACCGCTGGGCAATCAGTCGGTGCTTCTGCGGAACGTCAATGATAATCCGCGCGTCTATGAGCAGCTTTGCCGGGCGCTGGTGCGGATGCGGGTACGTCCGTATTATCTGTACCAGTGCGATTTGGTTCGCGGCGTCGAGCATTTCCGTACCCCGATTAGTAAGGGGATTGAGATTATGGAATATCTCCGCGGTCGAGTTTCCGGGCTTGCAATACCGATGTTTGTGGTTGACGCCCCCCACGGCGGCGGCAAGATTCCTGTTTTGCCCAATTACATCGTCTCAACCAGCCCGACCCATACGGTTATCCGTAATTTTGAGGGTATGCTTATCTCGTATCCGGAACCGGCGCATCGTGATGCCCCGTCTGCGATGGCAGAGCCAAGCCATGATACGGCCCCAGGGGTGTGGGAGTTGGTTTCCGGCCAATTCAGCCGTATTCAGCCGGCCAAGACGATTCGACAGACTCGCCGGCAGTCCTGCTGTCACCATATCGACAACAATGAACTGCTCGGTCAGTAATTGATAGGTGTTTTATGTCCACGGCTTGAAAATCAGGCCGTGGACTTTTTTTATTGTATTCGTAGCAGTTTGCTATAAACTTCCATCTTTAAGAGCCGGATAATGATAACATTGAATAATCTGAATATCGGTTTTGTGTATGACCTTCGGGATGACTACCTGAAAGAGGGGTTTACCGAAGAGCATGTCGCTGAATTTGACACTGAACATACCATATCCTCTATTGCTAAAACCCTGGCCGAACTGGGCTGCAAGGTTCACCGCATCGGAAACGCCAAAGCACTGGTGCGTGAACTGACGGCAGGCAAGCGGTGGGATCTGGTTTTTAATATCGCCGAGGGCGTCAAGGGGCGTAGTCGGGAATCGCAGGTGCCGGCCATTCTGGAGCTTTTCGATATTCCCTATACGATGTCTGACCCGCTGGTCTGTGCGGTAACACTGGATAAAGAGGTGGCTAAAAAGCTTGTCCGTGCTGCAGGGTTGGCAACGCCGGCTTCGTGTGTGGTCAAATCCGAACAGGATATTGCTGGGGTCAAGCTGAAGTATCCGTTGTTTGCCAAGCCGATTGCCGAAGGGACGGGCAAAGGGGTTGATCATCGCTCGAAGAGTACGGCTCCGGCTCAACTGACCGAGGTGTGCAAGGCGCTGCTTAATCAGTTCCATCAACCGGTTCTGGTGGAAGAATACCTGCCCGGCCGGGAGTTCACTACGGCAATACTTGGGACGGGACAAAAAGCCCGTGTGCTGGGTACATTGGAATTTCGCATTAAGCCCGATGCTCCGGCCCAGGATTATTCGTATGAAGTAAAAGAGTACTGCGAAAAGTACGTAGAATATTTCCCGATGCCCAAAGACAGCAAGCGGCAGGAGGTCGAGGCATTGGCGCTGGCCTGTTATAGGGCACTGGAATGCCGCGATACCGGCCGGGTTGACATTCGCCTTGATGCGGATGGGAATCCATCGTTCATGGAAGTCAATCCCTTGCCGGGCTTAAATCCGGGACATTCGGATTTGCCGATGATTGCTACACAGGAAGGGATGAGCTATACGCAGTTGCTCAAAGAAATTGTTACCAGTGCGATGGAGAGGATTCAAAAATCATAGGTGGGCTATGCCCGCGCGTCTGTATTATGAAAACAAGTCAATCCGTTTTAATTTTATAT
>JBHJNC010000045.1:0-6427 GCA_048497675.1 Gimesia maris | reverse complement strand
GATAGACAAGATTATCAAGCCGAACAGCCGGGTTCTGGATTTAGGCTGCGGCGACGGCGAACTGATTACCCAGCTGATTGCGGATAAGAATGTGCGAGTGGTCGGTATCGAATTGGATGAAGAGCTGGTCGTGCATTGTGCTCAGCGCGGGCTTTCGGTTATTCATCGCGATATCGAGCGGGGATTGTCGCAATTTCCGACCGACAGTTTTGATTATGTTGTGGTCTCACAAACGCTTCAGACGCTGCGCGACCCGGAAAAGATTATTAAAGAAATGATGCGAATCGGCAAAAAAGTGGTTGTCAGCTTTCCGAATTTCGGGCACTGGGCTTGCCGCCTGCAGCTGCTGACAATGGGCCGTGCGCCGACGACCAAGCAATTGCCGTTTCGATGGTATAACTCGCCGAATATTCATGTGCTGTCGATTAAGGACTTCGATATGTTCTGTTCGGAGCTGGGGATTACTGTTGAGCAGCGGATTCCCCTGGGGCGTTCGATTCCTGCGGCGATCAAGCTATGGCCTAATTTCCTGGCCAGCCAGGCGGTGTATATTCTCAGCAAGTACCAGGGCGGATAAACCTTTTGGTTGTTGCACCGTATTCCGAAATCTCAACTTTCATTTTTCGAAGGGCCGCAGGCCAAGTTATCTTGTCGGATAATCCACAGGCACGGGCAGTTGCCGCCTGAACTCCTGCCGTCAGTGCTTTACAGAGGTCGCCGGTTTGGATGCCGGCCAAAAATCCTGCCAGCAGGTAATCGCCGCATCCGACGGTATTGACAGCTTTAATGTCTTGACGGACTCGGCAGGAGATTGCTGTATCACGTGTAATAGCTATTGCACCGTCTTTGCCGCGGCTTACAAGGATGATGCCTACTTGATCACATAGTGTTCGGGATGCTTTGATAATTTCTCCGGGCAGATTTCGAACCGGATGCCCCAGCAATTCGGATAACTCCTCAAGATTGGGTTTAATCAGATAGAGACCGCCTATTTTGACTGCGTTTGTCAGCGCCGGGCCGGAGGAGTCGATGACGATTTTGGCTCCTTTGCTGCGGGATTGTTTGATCATTGAGATACAGGCGGAGAGGTGAGCGGTCGGCATCGATCCTGCGAATACCACGGTATCAGCAGGGGTGATTATTTTTGCCAAATCCAGTTTGAGTCTCTGGAGCGATTTAGGCTTAGACAACTGACAGTCCGCTCGAAGGTGCATTTCGCGATAAGACTCGGTGTCTATCAGGGTAATGTTTTGACGTGTTTTTCCGGGTACAGCGGTAAAATATGGGGTAATCAGGGGGGCGTTGTTTTTCAGGAATTCGAGCATCTCGGCGTTGTCGGTTTGGCCCCAGAGACCTGTTGCAAGGCTCGCGACTCCCTGCCAGTTCAATGATTTGGAGATATTGAGCGCTTTTCCGGCCGGCACGGAGGTCTGGGAGGCAATTCGCTTGTGCTGGCCCCATTTGATGCCAAGGACGCGGCAGGTGATATCCCAGCAGGGACAAAACCCGACTGTGATAATCCGGTTTTTTTGAGATGGTTTTATTTTTTGAGCCATATACCTAAAAAAGTATCTGAAAGATGGAATATTGTCAAAAGAAAATGCCTGTTTTTGCAAAGGACTGTTGCGGCGGGGCATTTTGATTGCCAGCGGGTCGAAGCAATGTTATATAGTTAGCTTTGCTTGAAAGAAAATATTAATAATTTAAGATCTATGTCTGAGTCTGAACTAACGAATTTTGAAAAAGTCCGTCGTTTGCCGTGGCAAGTGGCCGCAAATGGATTTAATGTGATCTTTTGGGTTACGGCGGCTTACGGTTCAGTGTTTGTCCTATTTCTGTACGAATTGGGTCTGGAAAAGGCGAGAATCGGTTTTTTGCTGTCACTGCTGCCGTTTTGCGGCATCAGTGCTGTCTTTACCGCTCCGTATGTCGCACGGTTCGGTTTTAAGCGAGTCTTTTTGCTGTTTTTTGCAATACGCAAAGTTTTTGCCGGATGCTTGCTGTTTTCTCCGCTGGTTATTCGCTGGTACGGTGCCGATGCGGTGTTCGCATGGGTTGCGTTTGCCGTATTTGGCTTTGCGATGTGCCGGGCTATTTCGGAAACGGCCATTTTTCCCTGGTCACAGGAAATGATACCTAATAATATCCGCGGCAAGTTCAGTGCGGTAACCAATACGGTTAACCAGCTGCTGGCGATGATAGTGATGATTGTCTGTGGTTATTTTATTGGACGATATCAAGGCGTAGGTAAATTCCTCTGGATTATTGCTTTTGGTATAGCTGCCGGCATTGTTGGGGTTTGGTGTTTCAGTTTTGTACCTGGCGGAAAACCCATTAAAATAAGCCTGTCCGGAGGGTCTCATTTTCTGGGAATGATCGATTCTGTTCGGGATGCCAACTTCCGTCGATTTATGGTTGGTTTATCCTTTGTCACGATTGGAGCAGGCGCCATCATCGGTTTTTTACCGTTGTATATGAAAGAACAGATCGGGGTTGCCTCTAACTATGTTGTTTGGCTGGATATTGGAATGTACGGCGGAGCGCTGCTGTCCAGTTTTCTATGGGGCTGGACTTCAGATCGCTTTGGGTCAAAGCCCGTGATGCTTTCGGGACCTTATCTGCTGGCTCCGCTGCCGTTGTTCAGTTTTCTATTGCCGCGGGGCAGTACTATCACAATTCAATTAGCGATGGCGATTTACTTTCTGCTGGGCATCGGCACAACGGCCTGGGCGCTCGGATTTGCCCGGTACCTTTTTGTTTCTGCCGTTCCTGCCGCCAAGAAAACCCCTTATATGGCGGTATTTTACGCCGGAGCAGGTATCGCAGGCGGCCTGGGCCCTGTGCTCGCAGGCCTGATCCTGAAATACTCGGCATCTCTTAAAATCGATTTTAAATATATCCATATCGATAGCTATACGCCCTTTTTGCTGTTTGTAATCGTCTTTTTCGTGTTGGGGATTGTGGTCTTAAGCCAGGTTCGTTCCGATGGTGCTTTGCCGATGCGGAAATTTGTCAATATTTTTCTTCAGGGCAGCCCGATTTCCGCGATTAGCTCTCTGTTTCGTTATTATCGATCAGGTGACGAGAGCGAGCGAGTATCCATTACCGAACAATTGGGTTATGCCAGAAACCCGATAAGCAATCACGAACTGATTGAAGCGCTTGACGATCCGAGTTTTAATGTGCGGTATGAGGCGATTATTGCTATTGCGCACTGCAAGCCCACCCCCGAACTGATTGATGCTTTGATTCTGGTCCTGGGGGGCAGCGAGCCGGATCTAAGCGGCAATGCGGCTTGGGCGATGGGGCGGATGGGCGACAAAAGCGCCATCGTGCCGCTGCGTGAGATGCTGCATTCGGAGCATTCGTTCCTGCGTGCCCGCAGTGCGCGGGCGCTGGCCACGCTCGGGGATACCGGCAGCATTCCTGTTTTTCTGGAGATGTTCCGGCACGAAACCCGTCCGGGAATCCGAATTGCCTACGCCCAGAGTCTCGGCAAACTGCGTTACGACGGGGCGGTCGAAGAAATGCTCGCTTTTCTTGATTCGGTTGATGAACTGATTATCCGCTATGAAATGGCACTGGCGATGGCCCGCATCCTTGGCGACGAAGGGCGGTTTATTACGCTGTGGCGCCAGCTTAAGACCGATATTCAAACCAATGCTGCGATGGAATTAGCGGCGATGAAAACGCTCTGGACGCCTCTGCTGAAAAAAGATTCCAAGACGCTGCATCTGATGGAAGCCGCTTCGTCCGCGTTTGCCCAGGGGCAGATGGAAGAAGGGGCAAAGCTGACTGCGATGTTTCTTGAGGTGCTGTTAAATACCATCAACAGCCAGCCTCTGCGTTTAATACTGTCCCACTGCATTCAGCGGCTTAGCAGTGCGGAGGTTGAACGCAGGGAATACCTGCTGCTTGCCCTGCATGCGGCGGAAATCGCGGCCAAACACGAATCATAATCGGCGGCAGACGACGCGGTGGCGGGTTAATCGTCGCTGGTGTCGAGGATGGACATAAAGGCTTCCTGGGGGATGTTGACCATACCGACGGACTTCATCCGCTTTTTGCCTTCTTTCTGCTTTTTGAGCAGCTTCATTTTACGGGTTACGTCACCGCCGTAAAGCTTGGCCAGCACGTCTTTGCGATAGGCTTTGATGGTCTCGCGGGCGATAATCTTGCCGCCGATGGCCACCTGCAGCGGGATTTCGAACTGGTGCTTGGGGATGGCTTTGCGGAGCTTGATAATCATCTTGCGGCCGCGGTACTCAGCGTTGGAGCGGTGAACAATCAGACTCAAGGCCTCGACGGCGACTTTGTTGACCAGAATATCAATCTTGACCAGGTCGCCGTTTTCAAACCCGATGAATTCATAGTCCATTGTCGCATAGCCGTGACTGATGCCTTTGAGCAGGTCGTAGAAATCATAGACGATTTCAGCCAGCGGGGCTTTGTATTCGAGCATCACGCGGGTCGGGCCAAGGTATTCAGTCTTCAGCAGTTTGCAGCGGCGTTCGTCGGCCAGTTTCATAATTCCGCCGAGTGAATCGCTGGAGGTGATGATTTCGAGTTTGACAAACGGCTCGCGGATTTCGGCGATGACCGAACGGTCGGGCAGTTCGCTGGGCGAATCGATGCGTTTGATTGTGCCGTCGCTGAGCAGGATTTCATAGCTGACAGTGGGTGCGGTTTGCACCACGTCGATATCATTTTCGCGCTCGAGACGTTCCTGGACAATTTCCATGTGCAGCAGCCCTAAAAAGCCGCAGCGGAAACCAAAGCCTAAGGCCTGAGAATTTTGCGGGGTAAAAGAGAAACTCGCGTCATTGATCGCCAGCTTTTCAAATGCCGTCCGGAGTTTGGGATAATCGGTCATGGCGCCGGGGTAAAAATCTGAAAACACCATCTGCATCGGCGGTTCATAGCCGGGCAGCGGCTTTTCGGTGGGTCTGCCAAAGTCGGTGATGGTATCTCCGACACGGACATCAGCCAGTTCGCGGATATTGGCGATGACATAGCCGACCTCGCCGCTGGAAAGCTGCTGGACGGGGGTCATCTGCGGGCAGAATTTGCCCAATTCGCTGATGGTATAGGCTCTGCCGGTGCCCATGAATTTAATCTTCTGTTTTACAGTCAAGGTCCCGGCAAACATACGGACATAGCAGATTACGCCCCGATATTCATCGGCGAGGCTGTCAAAAATCAGCGCAGCGGTTGGCTCCTCGGATTTGTCCTGCGGGGCAGGCAATTGGGTTACAATCGCCTCAAGGAGTTTGTCGACGTTTTGGCCGGTTTTGGCACTGATGGGTATGCAGGCTTCGGCATCGAGGCCGAGAACATGTTCCATCTCTTCGGCAGCCACTTCCGGCTGGGCGGCCGGCAGGTCGATTTTGTTGATAACGCCGAGGATTTCGCAGTTGCTTTCGACGGCCAGATAGGCATTTGCGACAGTCTGGGCCTCTACGCCCTGACTGGCATCGACCACCAGCAGCGCGCCTTCGCACGCGGTCAGCGCGCGGGAGACTTCGTAGTGGAAGTCCACGTGGCCGGGCGTATCGATGAGGTTGAGCATATATGTCTTGCCGCCGTAGTTATAGTTCATCGTTACGGCCGAGGCCTTGATGGTAATACCGCGTTCGCGTTCCAGGTCCATCGAATCGAGGAGCTGGTCTTTGCGATCGCGATCGCTGACCGCGCCGGTTAGCTCCAGCAGGCGGTCGGCCAGCGTGCTTTTGCCGTGGTCGATGTGTGCGACAATCGAAAAATTACGTATATTTTCTGTACTCATAAAGACTTATTGCTTTCTAAGGGTCTTGTGAAAAGAGGGAATTATAGCCGGAATAAGCAAAAAATGCAATGACTTTCCGGCCGGTCCAACCAGTGGTTGGCATGAAAACCGCCTGGGTATATCAAGAAAACAGAAGACAATATCGTTTATTATTCAGAAATGGTCGTTTCTGATATGTCCTGCCTCAACTGATGTCCGTTTTGGTAATTTCCCGCAGCAGCGTTGTCGCATAGCAGCCGCTGTCGAGTTCGAACGCCAGTTCAAGGTATTCGCCGCGGCTGTCTTTTCCGCTTGCGATGCGCACGTCGCGCGGCTGGAATCGCAGGGCACGTCTGCCGCCGCGGGCGCCGAAATTTTTCAGCCGCCTCAGGTCGTCCTCGTTCAGTGCCGCTTGCTCAATAAACGGATTTTCAATTGCGCCTGCTTGGTCGGTTAGAGCTGTCATCCGCGATCCCAGCAGGGGGCCGGTGGGGCTGATTTCAAACCGCTCGCAGCGAGGCTGCTCGACGGCGGCGTCCTCAACTGAAAAACAGGCGCCGTTGTCATGCTTCATCGCTATATCGCCTTTCAGTATGGTGTCGATGCGGGGCATCCGCGCCGCCAAAACTTTATTAAACAATGCCGACTGCCACGCCGAAACCA
>JBHJNC010000044.1:0-2543 GCA_048497675.1 Gimesia maris | reverse complement strand
TATAAGCAAACAAATACCTATCATGATTATCCAATTGTCTTGTTAAAAAAGTTTTCGAAAAATTTGAAATTTTTCCTTGTATGGAATTTGTTAGGGTGTATAATACCCCTCAATGTGTCGGTCGCGACACAAACGCAGGCTTAGATGCCCGAAGCGAGGCAGGCCGGAAACCGCGACAAGAGCACACCAGACAGGTAGTAAAGGATTGCCGATGACCTGCCGACAAAACGAAGCCAAATTCAGGCTCTCCGGTATCTGGAATCTGACGCCGGATCTTTGTATCCTTGCAAAACAAACCCATTTTCAAAGTAGCCGAAGCTTCCAGCTTCGCGGCAGTGCCTATCGCCTTCGGCGATTCCATCATTTTGCCCTTTTCCTTTTGCCTTTTTCCTTTTTTACAAAACGAACCCATTTTTCTACGAACTCCGAACCAAGAGCTAAGAACTTTTTACAAAACGAACCCATTTTCCGTCCGTTTTCCCTGTTCTTGACTTTGCAGGAATGCTCGCTTACACTGACCCCTTTATATTTGGATATGAAAGGTATGGTTAAATGATTGTAACGCGATTTGCACCCTCCCCGACCGGTTATCTCCACGTTGGCGGGGCAAGGACGGCACTGTTCAACTGGCTTTTGGCTCGGCGCACCGGCGGTAAGTTCCTGCTCCGTATTGAAGATACGGACGTTAAGCGCAACACCCCGACCGCGACCGCCCAGGTTTTGGCGGATTTGAAATGGTTGGGTATCGACTGGGACGAAGGTCCCGACAAAGACGGTCCGAATGGTCCCTATCTCCAGTCCCAGCGGCTGGATATCTACACGAAGTATGCCCAGCGGCTTATTGATGAGGGCAAAGCCTACTATTGTTTCGATACTCCGGATGAATTGGCGGAAATGCGAAAACAGGCCGAAGCCGAAAAACGCCGGAGTGTGTATCCGCGTCCCGCAAAGTTTCCCGACAAAACCGATATGGAAAAGGCTTTGGCCCAGGGCCGGCCGGTAACCATTCGCTTTGCGGTGGACCAGAGCAAGCCGGTGGTCATCAAAGATGAAATTCGAGGCCAAGTCCAGTTTGACCCTGCCGAGTTTGGCGATTTCATCATTATCAAAAACGATGGTTTCCCAACGTACCATTTCGCGGTGGTTATTGATGATGAGCTGATGGGCGTAACCCATGTTATCCGCGGGCAGGAACACCTGATGAATACGCCCAACCACCAGCTTTTGCAGCAGGCTCTGGGTTTCCGCACGCCGACGTATGCCCACTTGCCCGTTATCGTCAGTGAAGGCGGCGGCAAATTGAGTAAACGCGAACGTGCCAAAGTGCTCAAGGATGCGATAAAAAAGACTCCGAATATCGACTTGGCCGCACTTGCCAACGCCGGCGGAATCATGATAGAAGAGGTACAGAGTTTTCTAAGCGGAGATACCACCCCCGATATGCCGATATGCGACGCGATGGCCGCATCGATAGGGGTGCATCTGCCGGAAATCAACATTGTCGATTTCTTCAAAAGCGGCTATCTGCCCGAAACGCTGGTCAATTTCCTTGCCTTGCTCGGCTGGAATCCCGGCGATGGGCGTGAGATTATGAGCACACAGGAACTTATTGCTTCGTTTGATCTGTCGCGCGTGAACAAGTCGAACAGTTTATTTGACCGCAAAAAACTGCTGGCGTTCAATACGGAACAACTGAAGCTCTGCCCGGCTGATAAGCTGCTGAAATATTTTAAAGCCTATCTGAAAGAAAATGCTTCGCCGGTTGCCGCGGCAGATGACGCCTTGCTGGCTCGGCTGCTGAAAATCAGCGAAGGCGCCCGGACGCTGGAACAAATCGAGCAGAAATCACGCTTTGCCTTTATGGCCGACGATGCGATTGTCTATGATATGGATGCGGTCAATAAAGTACTGCTCAAAAGCGATGGGCTGGCTCTGCTTTCGGATGTTGCCAATGGGCTTAAGGCCTTGCCGCAGCTTACCGCTGAATCCATCGAGGCCCTGCTGCGGGGGATTGCCGAAGCTAAACAGGTCGGCTTAGGCAAGATTGCTCAGCCGCTGCGGGTTGCCCTGACGGGAACGACCATCAGTCCGCCGATTTTCGATACAGTGGATATTTTGGGTCTGGATAGAACAATTAAACGAATAGAATTAACCATACGGAAATTTTCCGTATAAATATTGGGAGAATAGACAATGTCATTATTGGTAACAGGTTCAATTGGAATTGATACAGTTCGTACACCCTACGGCTATAACAAAGATTGTGTTGGCGGTTCAGCAATCCATTTTTCTATGGGCGCCGGGCTGTTTACCGATGTTAAGTTTCTTGGTGTTGTCGGTGAGGATTGTCCGTTTAATTTGAACGAGTTGTTCGGCAATCGTAATGTGGACTTAACCGGCCTGGAAATCCGCAAGGGCAGCAAGACGTTCCGCTGGTCCGGCTCGTATGAGGGCGATATGAACTCGGCGCATACCGAGGCGGTGGAGCTGAATGTGCTGGCTGAACAGCCGCCGGTAGTGCCGGAAAGTTATCAAAATGTGGG
>JBHJNC010000043.1:0-4524 GCA_048497675.1 Gimesia maris | reverse complement strand
GCTCCGCCGAGGCGATAGACTTCGGTAATGCCCAGTTCATGGCATAGCCCCAGGATGACGGGGTGGATGCCGCCCTGCCATCGCGGAGGAGAAAAGACGACAATTTCTTTGACGCCGGCAACCTGGGCGGGTACGGCTGTCATAATCACGGTGCTGGGAAGCGGTGCACTGGCGCCGGGAATACAGACCGCCACGCGATGCAGCGGACGATAGCGAATGCCGGACGATTTTGAAAGATTACCGACAAAAATCTCGGATTGATATTTCCTGACATTGGCAATCGATTTTCGCAGGGAATTGAGCAAATCTTTATCCAGAGCGGCGTGCGCTTTGGCCAGTTCATCGGCTGAAACGCGGAACTGTTCCGGCGACAGCTTGATTTTGTCAAATTTTTCGGTGTATTCCGACACCGCCGTATCGCCGCGACGGCCCACATCCTCGACAATTCCACGGACACTTTGCGCCAGCTCTTTGCGGGTCTGGAGGAACGAACGCATCGAATGCTCACCCAGCAGCGCGGCGACTTTTGCCGAGAAGTCGGCATTTGCAGAGTCCATTACAATTTGCTTCAGTATTTCACTCACAGCTGTTCCTTGCCGATTAGGGAGTAAAGTTACGATTTGAATAGGTACGCTCTGCGCGATACAAAAGCAGGTAATTCTTGCCCTGATACTGCGTCATAATGCCAGAAACACAATACCGGTACCTGCCGATGCCGCGGGAAAGTTTTTCCTCGGCTTTTTCGAGCGTCAGGCACGGCAAGAGGATGTATTTTGCATTTTCGATTTTCCGGCCGAAAGCATCCGGTACAAACTCTTTTGTCTGCCCCATAGTAATATAGCCGGATTTACCAATCAGCGAAAATTCACGGGGCTGCGGGGTATTCGCATCCGCAGGATTTTGAGAATCTGGAACAGCCTGGCTCAGTTCGGCCAGATCGACACGCGGCCGCGAACGCAAAATCTCCAGCAATTCGGCAGGAATGACATCATCCGGATTAGCTTGTGCTGCAGGTTCGTTGACATCCGCGGGAGCTGCCGGCTGTATCTGCGCAGGGGCTGGAGCAGGCTGTACCAGAGGCAGAATCTGGATGGGGAAAAGATAATTTTTCTTTTGGTATTGTGTCAATATGCCCCATACCCGAACTGAAATCTCTGTTTTATCTTTGGAGAACGCTTCAATCTGATCCTGTCCTGTTGAAGGCAGAATAGGCAGCTTTGCCCCCGCTTCCAGAACCGTTTTCATATAGGTCAGTTCGGTAGAGGGTGAAAAGATCCATCCTTGATCCGAGGCATCGCTTTTGACAGCTACGCCGCTAATGCCATTGAGCACAAAGCCCTCAGGCAACAGTGAAGACGCCACGGCAGGCATTGCCATACAAAGACAGCACAGACCTGCTATTTTGATATTTCGCATCATTTTTTATCTACCTGAAAAGCAGTAAGTAACGCATCTACAACCTGATCAGGAGTAACGACAACCGTGATACATCCCGCCGACCGGCTGTCAGCTTCCTGCATCGCCTTAATTACAGGCTCCCAAAAAGGTTGAAAAACCAGAATCGGTTTTCCAGCCGTTTCAAAACCTTTGTTCTTATGTTCCCAAATGGTCGCCAACTCCAGGAGCGTTCCGGTTCCGCCGGGCAGGACCACATATCCATCACCAAGCTCAACGAGCTTTGCCAGTCGCTGGTCTAAAGCATCCGTTGGGATCTCCTCAGTCACGAAGGGGTTGGCTTTGCCCCGCCGAAAAGCCCTGCATGTTACGCCGAGTACGCGTCCCCCTGCCGCGGCAGCTCCCTTTGCGGAAGCCAGCATTGTACCGCCGTAACCGCCGTTGGCAATGGCGAAACCCGCCGCAGCCAAGCTATACCCAACCTGGTAGGCCAGTTGAAAATCAGGGTCGCTTTCGCCGGCTTTGCTGGTTCCAAAAACGGCGATTGTCCTGCCGCTGGCGGTCATCGACGTCCCGCCATTTTTTTGGTATAGTTCAGCAGCCCGGCATTGAGCAGGATATCTCGATCGCGCTGGGTTAGCGTCAATTTTGCCTTGATGCTAACGCCGGTCGTCGTATTCTTTACCTCGACAATATCTCCAGCACGCAGGGTGTCGGTGAGATTCTGTATCGCAATTGCGTCGTCAGGATTGATCTTGTCGTAATCGGCCGGATCGGCGAATTCCATCGGCACAATCGCAAAATTAATCAGGTTGGCTTTGTGGATCCGCTCAATTGTCTTGGCCAGAACAACCCGCACACCCAGATACATCGGGCACAGGGCGGCGTGTTCACGGCTGGAACCCTGACCGTAGCTGTTTCCGGCAACTACAATGCCGTCTATCTCCTGTGATTTAAGATGCAGCGCACGCTCGGCAAAGGTCGGCTTGCCCTCTTCATTGAAACAATTAAACACATACTTGGAATACTGCGGCACATTCGAACGATATTTCAAATATGAGCCGGCAGGCATAATATGGTCGGTCGTAATTTTATCGCCGCACTTGAGCAGGACGCGGCCGTTTAAGTGTTCCGGCAAAGGTTTGGGAGATTCCGGAACCACAATTGTCGGACCGCGATGCACCTGGGCTTCGTGAACCTTGTCCAGCGGAACCGGAGGAACCAGCATTCCGTCATCAATCAGGAACTCGCGCGGCATTTTGATCTTGGGATACTTAACGCCCATCAGAGTCCGCAGATTGCGCGGATCGGTAATTTCGCCCATAATGGCTGAAGCAACTGCTGTTTCAGGGCTGACTAAATAGCACATATCGCCCTTGGTTCCAGTTCGCCCGGCAAAATTGCGGTTGAATGTCCGCAGCGATACAATTCCATCGGCAGGCGAGAAACCCTGTCCAATACAAGGCCCGCAGCCAGATTCGATAATACGAGCGCCGGCGGCAATCATATCGGCCAAAGCATTGTTCCTGGCCAGCATCTCGAGGACCTGACGGCTGCCGGGAGCTACGCCGAACTCCACCATTGCATCGATTTGCTTGCCGCGAAGCACCTCAGCAACCAGCATCATATCACTAAAGCTGGAATTGGTGCAGCTGCCGACGATGACCTGGCCAACTTTGATTCCTTCCAATTCCCGTACCGGTTTGATGTTATCCGGAGACGAGGGACAGGCCGCCATAGGTTCTACTTCGGACAGATTAATCTGTATTACTCGGTCATATTCTGCGCCTGGATCGGCAGTGAGCGGCAGATAGTCCCGGTGGCGATCCTGAGCTTCCAGAAAAGCGGCGGTCATATCATCGCTGGGGAAGATACTGGTTGTTACGCCCAATTCTGCGCCCATATTGGTAATTGTGGCACGCTGCGGAACCGATAAGGTTCTTACGCCGGGACCAAAATACTCGACGACACAGCCGACATTGCCCTGTGTGGTTAAAATGCTCAGCAGCTTCAAGATGACGTCTTTGCTGGCAACCCATTCATTGAGCTTGCCGGTCAGTTCAACACCGATGACTTTGGGACACGTCAGATAGAACGGCCCGCCGCCCATCGCGACTGCCACATCCAGACCGCCGGCACCGATAGACAGCATGCCCATGCCGCCGCCGGTTGGGGTATGGGAATCACTGCCAAGCAGTGTCGCACCGGGTTTGGCAAAGCGTTCCAGGTGGACCTGATGGCAGATACCGTTGCCCGGCCGAGAATGCCATGCGCCGAGCTTAGTTGAAACGGTCTGCAGATAAAGATGGTCATTGTGGTTTTCCGAGCCGAATTGGGCCATATTGTGGTCGACATAGCTGACCGACAAATCCGTTCGTACCCGGCCGGTGCCCATCATCTCAAACAGCAAAAATGCCGTCGTGCCGGTGGCGTCCTGGGTTAAGGTCTGATCGATGCGAATACCAATCGGATTGCCCGCTTTCAGTTCGCCTTCTACCAAATGTTTCTGCAGTATTTTATATGTCAGGGTTCGATTCATCTTTAACTCGTTAAATAATAAGCCTTTACATTATTATAAACAGACTTTCTCCAGCCATTGTAACACCTTAATTTATCACACCTTTGCCCCAAAAACAACCTATAATTACCCGAAAAATACGCGTAATGATGTATTATTTTTTGAGATATCGAATTTGGGTAGCCGTCAAGTTTCCGCTGGACAAAACGAACCAAATGCTTACAATTTCCCGCTTATGAAAATGTACCCATTAAAATGCAAACCGATTTTCAAGTCCCGTATCTGGGGCGGACAGAAGCTGCGCGAGGTCTTCGGCAAAGCCCTGCCGCCCGGAGAGCTGATTGGTGAAAGCTGGGAGCTTTCAGGCTTACCCGGTGATACGACCATCATCGAAAACGGCCCCTTTGCGGGCAAAAACCTTAATGAACTGCTGAAAAGTTACGGCGAGGAAATTACCGGCAAGGAAGATTTTGCCGGGGAGTTTCCGCTGCTGATTAAACTGCTGGATGCTCAGGATGTGTTAAGCGTTCAGGTCCATCCGGATGCCGCGGCCTGCAAACGGATGGGGCAAGGCGCTCCGAAGACCGAATGCTGGTATATCATCAAGGCCG